>NZ_DATEMB010000012.1:0-47634 GCF_035276005.1 Rhizorhapis sp. | reverse complement strand
TTGCGGCCGATCGCCATCGGCTCGGATTCGGGGTGGTTGATGTTGCTGGGAATGATGGCGCGGCCCCGAGCTACCTCATCGCGGACAAATTCGGGGGTGACATAGTCGGGGATGGAGGCGCCCCAGTCCTGCCCGTCGCGCACATATTCCTTCAGCCGTTCGCGGCCGAGATTTTCGCGCTCGGCGACATATTCCATTTCCGGCGTGATGATGCCGCGCCGGGCATAGTGCATCTGGGAGACATTCATGCCGGGCTTGGCGCGCAGCGGGCGCTTGACGACATTGGGGAAGGCGGCGACGCCCGCGGCGCGATCGGGACCTTTCAGGCCATTATCTTCCGGCTTAACATCGCGCGCGGCATAATCCTCCACATCGTCCCGGCCGACGATCCAGTCACGGCGCAGGGCTGGCAGGCCGGCCATGATGTCGATATGGGCTTCAGGATCGGTATAGGGACCCGATGTGTCATAGACCCGAACCGGCGGTTCGCCGCCATCGAGGGAGATTTCCCGCATGGCAACCTTGCGCTCGCCGACATAAATCTTGCGGCTGCCGCGAATGGGCCCGGTGGTGACTTTGAGTTCGGTGCGCGCCGGAATATCTGCCATCGCTCTATCTCCTTGGGCGGGTAGAGCGGCTTGCTCGCCGGCGGACCGGCTATGCTTCCGCTCCCTCCGCCAGTGTCAACTGGATCAGGTTCAGCGGGTCGCGGCCACGTCAGCCGCCTCTCAACCGCCTGTGGACGGTCCCCCGGGGATGGGCGCACTGTAGGGACAATGCGCCTCCGGGGAAAGAGCGAATTTATTCCACTGCGACCGACCTCGGCAGGAACCATCGCGCGATGACAAGACCCGCCGCCAGGAAACCCAGCACGTCACAGACGAAGCTGTAGACAAAATAGGGCCAGGGGGCATGGTTGAAGATCGGCTGGCCGATATGGATGTAAAGCGGTATCGCCACGGCAAAGGCGGCTACCAGCCTCGCCCTCAGCCCGAAATCCGCGAAATAATGGCCGACGGTACGAAGCGCGAAGGCGATGATGAGCGCCGACACAATGGCAAGGATGAGCCCGGCGAGCAGCGCCGCGCTGTCCATGACCGGGAAGCCGCTGGTGTTGAAATGCACCATCGCGGTCGGACCCCTGCCGTAAAGCGTCGTGCCCTGTGGCGTGCCGGGCCAGGGAATGGGATAGCTTCCGCTGCCGCTTTCGGTCAGATTGGCGGCAAGCGCCTGCTGGATGGTGGCGGATTCCAGGTCGCCGGTCTTTGAAAGGGCGATGCGGCTAAGCGGTGTCCCCCAGAAGATGAACCCCACCACATACATGGCAAAGCCGCCTGCGATGCCGCCAAGGATCGTCCGGACCATGGGCATTCCCTCCTGATGTTGTGGAGGGAGGGTGAGGCAGAAGGGGCGCCACGTCAATGGGTTGGACCGGCGAGCGGCGTGGTTGTTTGCGTCAGGCGACCTTCTTTGCCCCCCTCTCCAGAGGGAGTGTGAAAAATGAACATGCTGGGGGCATGTCCATTTTTTTTTTACACTGGATACGCAGACTTAGGCCGGCGCAGTCGGACTTAGCCGCAGTTGGGCGAGGGGTTCCCTGCTCCTGATGGGGCGCAACCCCTCACCAACTCCGGCTAGGCTGGCAGGCAGCCAAGCTTCCATATCCTCTCCCTATGGGAGAGGGAAACAGCCTGTCCTTCGGGCCAAACGGTCCCTCAAGCGCCCTTCGTCAGGCTCCGCACGAAGCCGATCAGTCCCGTCTGGCGGCTGCGGCGGAGGCGTTCGGCGGCGAGGATGGTCTTTACCTGCTCGAAACAGGCCTCAAGGTCATGATTGATGAGCACATAGTCATAGCCATCCCAGTGCCCGATTTCCGCTGCGGCGCGTTCCATGCGGGCGGCGATGACCTCGTCGCTATCGGTGGCGCGGGAGCGCAGGCGGCGTTCCAACTCCTTCATCGAGGGCGGCAGGATGAAGACGCGGACGACATCCCCGCCCGCCTGCTGAAAGAGCTGCTGCGCGCCCTGCCAGTCAATGTCGAAGAGGACGTCCCGACCAGAGGCAAGCGATTCCTCCACCGGTCCCCTGGGCGTACCGTAGCGATGGCCAAAGACATGCGCCCATTCCAGGAAAGCGTTATCGGCGGCCATTTCCTTGAAGGCTTGCTCATTGACGAAATGATAATCGACTCCATCCGTCTCGCCGGGGCGGATCGGCCGCGTGGTGGCGGAAACCGAAAGAGCGATATGATCGTCGGCGCCGAGCAGCTTGCGCGCAATGGTGGACTTGCCCGCTCCAGAGGGCGAGGAAAGGACGAATAACAGGCCGCGGCGGGCGGGCGGATCGGTAATTGCCATGACCGCTAGTGACGCAAGGCATGGGGTGAGGTCAAGGGGTGACGCGACTTACACGCTGTCCTGTTCGCGGGCTACCTTTTCCGCGGCTTCGCCCTCGGCTTCCGCGGCCCGGCGAGCGTCGGCGCTGCGTTTCATCTTAATGAGCTGGCGTGCAACGACCACGCCGCCGATGACGACCGCACCGGGGACGGAGCGGCGCAGCAAGGTGGTGGCCGCCAGTCCGGCAAGCATGCCCAGCGCCCCGGCCTTGCCCGTTTCGGACTTCACATGATTGGCGAGAACCGCGGTGGCGATCTTGTGCAGGACCAATGCTTCCTCCCCTGTCTGTTGAGGGCAATATAGGGGCGGCGTTCGCCCAGGCAATCACTCCTTCTGCCCCACCATGTTTTCCGGCCGCACCAGCCGGTCAAAGGTGGCGGCATCGATAAAGCCAAGCTCCAACGCCGCCGCTTTCAAGGTCTGGCCCTTGTCGTGGGCGTGTTTTGCGATCTTTGCCGCCTTGTCATAGCCGATTTCGGGCGCCAAGGCGGTCACCAGCATCAGCGAGCGTTCGACAAGCTCCGAAATGCGGCTGCGGTCAGGCTGCAGGCCATCGAGCGTTCGCTCCACGAAACTGTCCACGCCCGTGGCGAGCAACTGTATCGAGCGGAGCACATTGGCCCCGATCAGCGGCTTGAAGACATTGAGCTCCAAATGCCCCTGCATGCCGCCCGCCGTGACGGCCGCATGATTGCCGATCACTTGCGCGGCGACCATGGTCAGCATCTCGCACTGGGTGGGATTGACCTTGCCGGGCATGATCGAACTGCCCGGCTCATTGGCGGGCAGCATAAGCTCGCCAAGGCCTGAGCGCGGCCCCGAACCCAGCAGCCGGATGTCATTGGCGATCTTTGTCAGGGAAACGGCCAAGGTGTTGAGCACGCCCGAAAGCTCGACCAGCGTGTCGTGCGCGGCAAGCTCCGCGAACTTGTTGGGCGCCGCCGTGAAGGGAAGGCCGGTAATGGCGGCGATTTCGCGCGCCATGTCCTCGTCGAAAGTTTTGGGAGCGTTGAGCCCCGTACCCACGGCCGTTCCGCCCTGCGCCAGTGCATGCAGGCGCGGCTGCACGTCCCAAAGCCGCTCAATATTGGCGCAGATCTGAGCCGCATAGCCGGAAAACTCCTGCCCCAGCGTTAGCGGCGTCGCGTCCTGAAGGTGCGTGCGGCCGATCTTGACGATGCCCGCCCATCGATCCGCCTGCTCGGAAAGGCGGCTGTGCATGCTGGTGAGCGCCGGAAGCAACTGTCCATGCAACGCTCCGGCCGCAGCAATGTGCATCGCGGCAGGAAAGCTGTCATTGGATGACTGACCCCGATTGACATGATCATTGGGGTGGACCGGCTCTTTGCCCCCGCGCTTGCCCGTCAGTTGCTCATTGGCATAGCCAGCAATCACCTCGTTGACGTTCATATTGGATTGGGTGCCCGAACCCGTCTGCCAGATGACCAGCGGAAACTGGTCGTCCAGTTCGCCGGAGCGGATGGCAATGGCGCCCTCCTCGATCGCCACGGCAATCTTGCTGTCCATGCCATGATGACCATTCACCCGGGCGGCGGCCTGCTTGACGATCGCTAGCGCATGAATGATGCCGATGGGCATGCGTTCGGACCGGCCGAAGGGAAAATTCTCGATGCTGCGCTGGGTCTGCGCACCCCAATAGGCGCCTGCCGGGACCTCAATAGCGCCGATGGAGTCGGTTTCTATGCGCGTCTCGGACATGACGGGGCCTCCGGCGTTCCAATGCCCGTTCGGACCAAGCCCATCGGCCTTCCTTTTCAGGGGAGAAGGCCCTTCGACAGTTCAGGGCGAACGGATCGGTAAGGTCAATGTGGGCATAGACCCAATTGACTGCCAGCCCCGATCCTTATTTCTTCTTGCCGAAATCCACCGTCACGACGTTCGAGCCGTCCTCAGCCGGTGTTGGCGCGTCGTTTTCGGCTTCCTCATGCGGCTCGGGCTCTTCGCCGCCGCCCTGAACCTGGAACTGGAGCGCGAAATTCACTGCGGGATCCACAAAGGCCGTGATGGCAGAGAAGGGAATGACGAGCTGCGCCGGAACCTGGTTGAAGGTCAAGCTTACTTCAAAGCCTGAATGATCGACCTTCAGGTCCCAGAACTTGTTCTGAAGCACGATGGTCATCTCATCGGGGAAGCGTTCCGAAAGATGTTTCGGTATCGAAACGCCGGGCGCTGCAGTCTTGAAAGTGATATAGAAATGATGGGAGCCTGGAAGCCCGCCCGACGCTTCGATCTCGCCCAGAACGCGGCCGACCACTGCCCGCAGCGCCTCCTGTACGATCTCGTCATAGGGAATCAGGCTATCGGGCAGGTCGTCACTCATGCTTGCTTTCGTAGCGAAGGCATTGGGTGCGTCAAGCGCCCACGTTATTGCATCGAATGATTCTCCCGCTATAGGGATCGCCATGCGCAGCGCGGAAATCCATCGCCAGACGGCGGAAACGTCGATCGATGTCGAAGTGAATCTCGACGGCACCGGCGAATATGAAATTTCGACCGGCATCGGCTTTCTTGACCATATGCTGGAGCAGCTTTCCCGCCACTCGCTCATCGACCTGAAAGTGAGGGCGGTGGGCGATCTCCACATCGACCAGCACCACACGACCGAAGATACCGGCATTGCCATTGGCGAGGCGGTGGCGAAGGCGTTGGGCGATCGCAAGGGCATCACGCGCTATGGATCGGCCTATGCACCGATGGATGAGACGCTGACCCGCTGCGCGCTGGACATCTCCGGTCGTCCCTTCCTGGTCTTCAAGGCCGAATTCTCCAACCCGCGCCTGGGCGAGATGGACACTGAGCTGTTCGAGCACTGGTTCCACAGCTTTGCGGGAGCGGCGGGGATCACGCTGCACGTCGAAAATCTCTACGGCGTTAATAACCATCACATCATCGAAAGCTGCTTCAAGGCGCTGGCGCGTGCCCTGCGCGTTGCGGTCGAGATCGATCCGCGCAAGGCCGACAGCATTCCTTCGACCAAGGGTACGTTGGGCGGGCAATGACCGGCATCGTCGCCCTGGTCGATTATGGCGCGGGCAACCTCCACTCCGTCTATAATGCCTTGAAAAAGGCTGGCGCGGCGCATGTCGAGGTGACAAGCGATCCCGCCCTGGTGCGCGGCGCGTCGCGCGTCGTGCTGCCGGGGGTGGGCGCTTTCGCGGCCTGCCGCGATGCGCTTCGTGCGGTTTCGGGTATGGTGGAGGCGATGGAAGAGGCTGTGCTGGAGCGCGGCGTCCCCTTTCTCGGTATCTGCGTCGGCATGCAACTGCTCGCCGAGCGCGGTGAGGAGCATGGCAGCCATGAGGGGCTGGGCTGGGTAGCCGGCACGGTGCGGCTCATCGAACGCGCCGATCCGGCCATCAAGATTCCCCATATGGGATGGAATGATGTGACGCTCGTCCGCGAACATCCGCTGCTGCATTCGGGCGAAGCCTATTTCCTGCACAGCTATCATTTCGATGCCGCGAGCGAAGCGAACGTCATGGCGCGAACCGATCATGGCGGTCCGCTGGTGGCCGCGGTCGGCCGCGACAATATCATGGGCGTGCAGTTCCATCCGGAAAAGAGCCAGTCCTATGGCATTCAATTCCTCAGCCGGTTTCTGGAGTGGCATCCGTGAGTCTGATCGTTTTTCCTGCAATTGACCTCAAAGGCGGTCAGGTTGTGCGCCTTGCCGAAGGCGATATGGATCGGGCCACGGTCTATGGCGACAATCCCGCGCATCAGGCGGCCTTGTTCGCTGAAGCAGGCGCAGGGTTCCTGCACGTCGTCGATCTGGACGGCGCCTTTGCGGGCAAGGCCGTCAATGCCGGTGCGGTGAAAGGCATATTGGACGTTTTCCCTGGCCATGTGCAGCTTGGCGGCGGCATCCGGGACCGGGCGGCAGTCGAAGGCTGGTTCGACCTGGGTGTTTCCCGCGTGGTCATCGGCACTGCGGCACTCAAGAACCCCGAATTCGTAAAGCAAGCCGCCCGCGATTTCCCCGGTGGCATCGTGGTCGCCGTGGATGCGCGCGATGGTTTTGTTGCCACGGAGGGCTGGGCGGAGAAATCCGACATGCCGGTCGTGGACATGGCCCGGCGCTTCGAGGATGCGGGCGTAGCTGCGCTGCTCTTTACCGACGTGGGCCGCGATGGGCTGCTCAAGGGCTGCAATGTGCAGGCGACGGTCGACCTTGCCCGCGCAACGGACATTCCCGTGATCGCCAGCGGCGGCGTTGCGGGGATCAGCGACATTCGCATACTCAGCCTGCATGTCGAGGACGGCATCGAAGGCGTGATCACTGGCCGCGCGCTTTATGACGGACGGCTGGACCTGAAAGCCGCGCTGGCGGTGGCGGCGGCGGCAACATGACCGTCCGTACCCGAATAATCCCCTGTCTGGACGTGGCCAATGGCCGGGTGGTCAAGGGCGTGAACTTCGTCGATTTGGCCGACGCTGGCGATCCGGTGGAACAGGCCCGTCTCTATGACGCGGCGGGCGCGGATGAGCTTTGCTTTCTTGACATCACGGCAAGCCATGAGGCGCGGGGCACCATATTGGACGTGGTGCGGCGCACAGCCGAAGTTTGTTTCATGCCGCTGACCGTCGGCGGCGGCGTCCGCTCCGTAGAGGATGCGCGCGCGCTGCTGCTTGCGGGGGCGGACAAGGTGGCGGTCAATAGCGCTGCCGTGGCCCGACCGGAAGTGGTCGCCGAATTGGCCGACCGCTTCGGCAGCCAGTGCGTGGTCGGCAGCGTCGATGCACGGCGGGTGGGTGAGGGCCGCTGGGAAATCTTCACCCATGGCGGCCGCCGGGAAACCGGCATCGACGCTCTTCAGCATGCGGTCCGCCTGGCGGAACTGGGCGCGGGGGAACTGCTCGTCACCTCCATGGATGGAGACGGCACACGGCAGGGCTATGATCTGGCGCTTACCCGCACGATCGCAGATGCCGTGTCCGTGCCCGTAATCGCCAGCGGGGGCGTGGGCACGCTGCAGCATCTGGTGGACGGCGTCATTGAGGGGCATGCCAGCGCCGTGCTGGCCGCCTCCATCTTCCATTTCGGCCAGCACAGCATAGCTGAGGCGCATGCCGCCCTCGCGGCGGCGGGAATAGCGACCAGGTCCGCCGCGGCCTGATCAGATAAGGTCCGCTGGCCGCCTGTCCGTCCTTCAGCTATACTTCGCTCCCCCTTTTCAAAGGAGCGGGCCATGATCTTCGAACAGATCGTTACCGGTGGCTGCCAGTCCTATCTGATTGGCTGCGAGACGAGCAGGGCAGCGGCGCTCATTGATCCCGAACTTTCGCAAATAGACCGCTATCTGGGGCTTGTGAACCAATTGGGCGTGCATGTCCGCTATGTGGCCGACACCCATACGCATGCCGATCATTTCTCAGCCAGCCGGGAAATGGGGCGGCTGCTGCATGCCCCGGTCGTTATGCACCGCCTCAGCCCCGCGCCCTATGCGGACATGCGGCTGGACGATGGCGACATGCTGATCCTTGGCGAGTTACGGTTGCAGGCGCTGCATACCCCTGGGCACACCCGCGATTCCCTGTGCCTCGTGATGGCGGACCGCGTTTTTACGGGGGACACGCTGCTGATCGGCGGCACGGGCCGCACCGACCTTCCGACCGGCGATCCGAACGCACTTTTCGAAAGCCTGTTCGACAGGCTCCTCAAGCTGCCGCCTGAGACAATGGTGTTCCCGGCGCATGACTATAAGGGCCGTTCTCATTCCACCATTGGCGCAGAGCTCGCCGAGAATCCCCGCTTACAGAAGCGCGAGCGGGCGGCCTTTGTCGAGATGATGGAGCATCTGGACCTGGCGGCGCCCACCCACCTCACCGAGGCGCTCCGCACCAATATGAGCGGAGGCAGGACGGTGGCGCAACTGCTCGCCGAAGCGGCGGCCAAGGTGCCCTTCATGTCGCTGGAGGAGCTCAATAGCCGCATCGGAGGCAACGGCCGGGATATCGTGGTGCTTGATGTTCGCGAAAGAGAAGCATTCCAGGCGGGCCACATTCCGGGCGCCGTCCACCTTCCTCGCGGTCAGCTCGAGCTTCGGGTGAACAGTGAGCTTCCAGACCCCACTGCCAAAATCATCGCCTGCTGCGAGTTCGGGAAGATCTCGACGCTGGCCGCAGCCACGCTGCGGGATCTGGGCTTCCGCCGGGCCATTGCGCTCGACGGGGGAATGAAGGCCTGGCGTGAGGCGGGCTACGCCATGGAGGAGTGAGGGCCTGTTCCCCTGCCTTGGCCGCCGTGGGGCGCGCGACCGCTTTGAGATAATTCGTTAAAAATGAGAGGGGCCGCCAGCGCCTTTGCGCCGACGGCCCTTCAACATGGTCAGCGGCCGGAAGTGCCGTTCCGGAAAGCTTGATACCGCGCTAGAAGCGACGGAAATCCGTGCTTAGCAGCGAGCTCCCCGAATGGACTTGACCGACCCCCTTGCTGAACCATGAGACATCGGATCACCTCCTTTCGCTATGTTGAAACTGGTGTCACCGGCTCTTTCGATCTGGTGACACATTATGTGTGAATCATTCCGAGTCGGTGATCAAGGCTTGTAAAAATATAATTTCGAATCATAATAATGCGCTCGCGCCGCTGCCCTGGCGCTGCACTTTTCCATGATTTCAATGGGCTCGCTGTGGCGATCAGCCGCGGCAATCCTCAATTACCCGGATGAATTCCGCCCAGGGCGGCATGGCGAGATAGGGAAGCCCGCTCACCTCGACCACGAAGCGCCCCCGGCTGAACGCCATCCGGTCGAGTGCAGGATCCATGGCGTCAAGTTCTGCCACGACATAGGGCGGGTTGCTGGCGGTCGTTTGCGCCGCCCAGGTGGCATCGCCGAAGCTCGTGCGGACCCTCAGTTGGGCCGCTGTGCGCAGCGTTCCAGCTCGCGACAGGGTGATCCGGCGCCTGGACCGGTCGCAGCGCACGGCAAAGTCGGGCTGCATGGCGGGGCGTCCGAAGGAAGCCGCTGGCCCGTTCGCATCCTGAACATAGCTCCAGTCGCCCGGCGTCATCGGCCAGTTCCGCCAGTCGGCCCCAAGCGGCGGAGCGGCGGCGGCGGCAGGCGGAGGTGCCGGAGCAGGTTTCGGCGCAGGCGGCGGAGGGGACTTTGGCGCAACGCAACCACCAAGGGCCGCCAGCAGCATCAGCGAGGGAAGGATGAGGCGCATGGCGGTTGCTTATGCCCGCCAAGTCCCTGACGCTCAACCGCAAATCGCTACAGGAAATTATTGGGCCAGATCATCGTCCGCCACATATGAGCGACAGGCGATCCGTCAAAGCCCAGGCCCTCTTCCGGCTCGCGGAAGTTCCGGCCGATGATGCCGGTGAAGATTTCGGGATCTATTTCTTCGCCCTCATCGAAGAAGTAGATGTCGTAAAGCGTCACTTGCCGGGCACTCATGTACCAGCGATGGCCGCGCGCATATTCGGCATCGCGGCGGATATAGGCGGGCGGCACATAGTCGCGGCCGAAGAAGCGGTAATAGCTTTCCGGATAGTCATAGCCGACGCTTGGATCGGCGAAATAGCGCAGGCACTGGTGATATTGCACCGCCCAGGCGATTTCCTCGCTGACATAGGGGGCGATCAACTGCGCCCCCCAATAGCCATGATCGGCGCGCATCAGGCAGCCATTGGACATGTCATGGAGAAGGCAGGCCAGGACGATCTTCTCATCCAGCCCGTCGTCCAGCGCCCGCTTGGCAGAGGTCAGCAGATGGCGCCCGGTAAGCCCTCCAAAACGGTGCCTGAAGAAATCGAGCAGCCGCGGCCGTTCCGGCATTTTGGGCAGGGCGGGATTGTCACCCATCATGAAAACCGTCCGCTCATCCATCTTCGCGAGCAGCCCGTCCTCGGCATCGCTGAGCCCCGTCCCGGCCAGCGCCACCGGCGGCGGCAGGATCATCCGCCTGAGCCCCGCCTGGCAATGCTCCCCCTCAGCCGCCTCAGCGATCAGCAGGGCTTCCATCATTTCGGGGGTCATCATGGCGCGTCAGGCGGCGCGGGGAACGATACGATCGAGTTCGGAACCCAGGTTCCGTTTCGCCGCCAGCAGTTCATATCGATCTTGCAGGCGAAGGAAGAAACCTTCCGACATCCGGAAATAGCGTGTAAGCCGAAGATCAAGCTCGGCATCCATCGGGCGCACCCCATCGATCACCAACAGAAGCCGGTCAGGTGCAACAGCAATCAACCGCGCCAGTTCCTCCACTGAGAGGTCCAGCGGCTCCATGAATTCCGACACCAGCATTTCCCCGGCATGCTCATTAGGCAGCCAGTCGGGATTAGTGGTAGTCCGTGATTTCGACGTCATATGCGTCACCGTCCTTCCAGACGAAGCATATACGCCATTTCATGTTAATGGAAATACTGTGTTGGCCTGCCCGGTCGCCAGTCAGCGCGTGAAGCCGATTGCTGGGCGGGTTTTTCAGGTCGTCGAGGTCATTTGCCGCATCAAGCATTTTCAGTCTACGGAAAGCGCGCAGATGAATATCAGATGGGAGTTGGCGACTACGGACACCATTCCAGATTTTCTCAGTTTCTGGTTCGCCAAAAGAGCGGATCACCTCAGTTCATCCAAACGATGCCACTCCACATCACCGGGACGAAGCGCATGCCAAAAGCGCCAACCATTAACGTTCGTTCCCTCACAAACAGCGCCGGCGGCATCTGAGGGGCTGTTCCGCGTTACACCCGCTTGGTCAATCCACTTTCCACCTTCAATTTTAGCGGTATACGTTGACCCTTTATATGTTGCGCGCAATTTTGTACCGTTCGGAAAGTATGTTCCATTAAACCAGACACCTTCCACCAATAGTTCTGCCAATCCGGATAGTCCTCTTTTGGGCAAGCCATTGGATTGACCTTCAAGCAGTGCTTTTGCAATTTGCTGCATTGGATCGGGAAGTTGAAGCAATCGTCGGATAACGGCATTGTATGTATCCGCCTCAGTCCGCCGTAATGCGGTAAGGGCCTTGAATACATCAAAATCGATTTCAATCTGCATATTTCTCACCAATCTGAGAGAGAAACTATAGCAGATAAATTAGTTGGTCACCGCCCCATCTTCCGCTGCACCTTGCCATAGCGCAGCTTCCGCGTTCCGGGCTTGCCCTCGTGCGCCCGACCCTTGGGGGAGGCGACGCGCTCCTCCACTGGCAGGCCCAGTTCCTCCGCCTCCAGCTTGCGGATTTCGTCGCGGAGTCGTCCGGCTTCCTCGAACTCCAGATCGGCTGCGGCGGCGCGCATCTGCTTTTCCAGATCCTCGATATAGGCGCGGAGATTATGGCCCACGAGGTGCGGGCGATCGTCGACGCCGGTGTCGACCGTCACCTGATCCTTGCTTGCCACATGGGCGATGATGTCGCCGATATTCTTGCGAATGGTCTGCGGCGTGATGCGATGTTCTTCATTATAGGCGAGCTGCTTTTCCCGCCGCCGGCTGGTCTCGTTGAGCGCCCGTTCCATGCTGCCCGTCATACGGTCGGCATAGAGGATCACGCGGCCGTCGATGTTGCGCGCCGCGCGCCCGATGGTCTGGATGAGCGAGGTCTCGGATCGCAGGAAACCTTCCTTGTCGGCGTCGAGGATCGCGACCAGCCCGCATTCGGGTATATCCAATCCTTCGCGCAGCAGGTTGATGCCGACCAGCACGTCGAACACGCCCAGCCGCAAATCCCGGATCAGCTCGATGCGCTCCAGCGTCTCAACGTCCGAATGCATGTAGCGGACCTTGATCCCGGCCTCATGCATGAATTCGGTAAGGTCCTCCGCCATGCGCTTGGTGAGGGTGGTCACCAGCGTGCGATAGCCCTTCTTCGCCGTCTCCCTCGCCTCATGGATCAAGTCATCGACCTGGTCCTCTACAGGTTTGATCTCCACCGGCGGGTCGATAAGCCCCGTCGGGCGGATCACCTGTTCGCTGAAGACGCCCCCGGTCTGTTCCATTTCCCATGAGCCAGGCGTCGCCGACACGCTGATCGTCTGCGGGCGCATGGCGTCCCATTCGTTGAAGCGCAGCGGCCGGTTGTCGATGCAGCTTGGCAAGCGGAAACCATATTCGGCGAGCGTCAGCTTGCGCCTGTGGTCACCCCGCGCCATGGCCCCGATTTGCGGGATTGTCTGATGGCTTTCATCGACGAAAAGGAGCGCATTTTCCGGCAGATATTCGAACAGGGTGGGCGGAGGCTCGCCGGGCAGGCGGCCTGTGAGGAAACGGCTGTAATTCTCGATCCCGGCGCAGCTTCCGGTGGCGGCGATCATCTCCAGGTCGAAATTGGTGCGTTGCTCCAGCCGCTGTGCCTCCAGCAGCCGCCCTTCGCCCGTCAGTTCTTTCAGCCGCTCGGCCAGTTCATGCCGGATCGCCTCCATCGCCTGCTTGAGCGTGGGACCGGGCGTCACATGGTGGCTGTTGGGAAAGACCTTCACATAATCGAGGCTCGCCACCTTCTTGCCGGTCAGCGGGTCGAACTCGACGATCTCCTCTATTTCATCGCCGAAAAAGCCGATCCGCCAGGCTGTATCCTCATAGTGGGAAGGAAAGATCTCCAGGCTATCCCCCCGCACCCGGAAAGCACCGCGTGCAAAGGCTGCATCATTGCGCTTGTACTGAAGCGCGACGAGCTTGCGGATGATCTCGCGCTGGTCGGCTATCTCTCCCTTCTTCATCGAAAAGGTCATCGCCGAATAGGTTTCGACCGAACCAATGCCGTAAATGCAACTCACCGATGCGACGATCAGCACATCATCCCGTTCCAGCAGCGCGCGCGTGGCCGAGTGCCGCATACGGTCGATCGCCTCGTTTACGCTCGACTCCTTCTCGATATAGGTGTCGGATCGAGGCACATAGGCTTCGGGCTGGTAATAATCATAATAGCTGACGAAATATTCGACGGCATTTTCAGGAAAGAAGCTCTTGAACTCGCCATAGAGCTGCGCCGCCAATATCTTGTTGGGTGCCAGCACCAGGGCAGGGCGCTGGGTCGCCTCCACGACCTTGGCCATGGTGAAGGTCTTGCCGGACCCGGTGACGCCCAGCAGCACCTGGTCCCGCTCGCCTCCATTTGCGGTTTCGACCAGTTCCGCAATTGCGGCAGGCTGGTCGCCCGATGGTTCATAGTCGGACACCAGCTTGAACCGGCGCCCGCCCTCGCTTTTTTCGGGGCGCTGCGGCCGGTGCGGAACGAATGTCGCGCCGGTTTGGGGCTCGTCCAGCGTGGTTCTGATTTGAATCGTCATAGTCAGTTGATATGGTAGCGCAAAAGGGGGCCGCAATGACAGTTACGATCCTGGGGAGGAGCTGATTTCATGAAAGCATTGATCCTAAGCGCCGCGACCGGCCTTCTGCTGCTTTCCGCCTGCGGTAAGAACGGGGAGGGCGACGGCAAACCCATGTCCGCCGAGGATGTCGCCGAAAAAGTCAAGGCGGTGAAGCTGACGCCCGGCCAGTGGGAAACGACGGTCGAGATTTTGGACGTGAAGATGGAGGGCCTCCCGCCCGGCGCACCGAAGGGCATGATGAACAATATGATCGGCAGCAAGACGACAGTAAAAAGCTGCATCACGCCCGAACAGGCGGAAAAGCCCAATGCGGATTTCCTTTCAGCCCAGAAGGACGCCAATTGTTCCTATTCCAGCTTCGACATGAGCGGCGGCCTTATCAAGGCGGCGATGACCTGCAGCGGCAAGAATCAACCAGGCAAGCTGCAGATGAGCATGACTGGCAAATATGGCTCGAACAGCTATGAGATGAACCAGGAAACCAATATGTCGGGCTTTCAGCAAGGCATGAGCATGGCTATGAAGTCAAAGGTAACCGGCCGCCATATCGGCGAGTGCCCGGCTGGGGGAGAGGGCGCCTGACCGACCTGCAGGCTTATTTCGATCGCATCGGCCTGACCGGAACCGTTGCACCGGACCGGGAGGGCCTGCTGGCCGTTCAGCGGGCGCATCGGCTCGCCATTCCGTTCGAGAATCTGGACATTCCGCTTGGGCGTGGCATCAGCCTGATCCCCAGTGGGTGTTCGACAAGCTGGTGACCCGCCGCCGCGGCGGTTATTGCTTTGAGCAGAACCAGCTTTTCCTTCGCATGCTCCGGCATATCGGTTTTGAGGTGCGGTCGCTGTTGGCGCGGGTCTGGCTGATGGTTGAGGATGTTCCGCCGCTGACACATACGTTCAACCTGGTGAAGCTGGGCGGGGAGCATTGGGTGGCCGACGTGGGCTTTGGCGGGGACTTCACGCCGCCCATGCCGCTCGTCGCCGGCCGGGCGGTGGAGGTGCCCGGCGGCATTCTCTACCGGCTCATAGAGGACCAGCGGGGATGGGTGCTGCAGCGGGACGGCGGCACTGGATGGCAGGACCAGTACAGCTTCCTTCTGACGCCGGTGGAGCTCGTCGATCTGGAGATGGCCAATCATTGGACGTGCACCCGGCCCGGAACACGCTTTACCGCGCTGCGCATCGTCAGCCGCGCGCTGGCGGATGGGCGCGCCGGCATCATCGACCGGCACTTGTCGGTCACGCAGAACCGCTCGACACAGGAGCGGGAGATCACCGAACCAGAGGAATATCGCGCCGCGCTGGCCGATATATTTGGCCTCCGGCTGTCAGCAGAGGAGGTTGCCGCACTCGGCCTGTTCGGCTGAGCCATAATGACAAACAGGGGAGAATGGTGAAATGCAAAAGCTTTGGTTTATCGCCGTTGCCGCACTTCCGCTGGCCGCATGCGGGGGAGGCGGGGAGGAAAAGGCCGCTTCTACCGCCGCCGAAACGAAACCCCCATTGATGCAGCCCGGCGAGTGGGAAATCACCCACAAGGTCACCGGCTATAATTATGACGGCCTTACCGCCGCTGAATATCAGGCGAAGCTGGGCGAAACCGACACCGCCAAGGCCTGCATCACCGCTGCCACCGCCGAACGCCCGGAACCCGCCTTCCTGGCCGTCAATCGCGGCGATTGCAGCTATGACAATCTGACGACCACCGCCGACCGCGTTTCCGCCACGCTTACCTGCAAGGACGATGGCGGCACGCTCAATATCCTGCTCGACGGATCGAATCGCGCCGAGGGTCTGATTCTTGCAGAGCAAAGCACCTTCACGGCCGACGGAAAGCCGACCGTTCGGGCGTCAGCCGATGTGACGGCAAAGCGCCTGGGGGATTGCCCTGCGGCGAAACCGAGTTGAGGACGGTACTATAGCCGGTTTCCGTTTGGATGAGCCTGTCGAAGCCCTTCCTTGATGAAGAGGAGGGAAGCCGTCCTTCGACTGCCCGCCTGCGGTAGTCGTTCAGGACGGCTTCGACAGGCACAGAGCGAACGGATCATGGAAACCGAACTTGCCTAAAATCAGAACGGGACTTCGTCATCCAGGTCATTGTCGAAGCTCGGCCCGCTGCTGCGCGAACCGCCGCTGCGGCTGCTGCCGCCGCCAAAGCCGCCATCGTCATAGCCGCCGCCCGACGATCCCCAGCCGTCATCGCTCCGTCCGCCGCCGCTGAAGCCGCCGGATGAACCGCCGCCCTCCCGCGCATCGAGCAGCACCAGCTTGGCGTCGAAACCCTGAAGCACGACCTCTGTCGTATAGCGGTCCTGGCCGCTCTGGTCCTGCCATTTCCGGGTGCGGAGCTGCCCCTCGACATAGACCTTGCTGCCCTTCCGAAGGAAACGCTCGGCAACGCCGACCAGACCTTCGGAGAAGATGGCGACGCTGTGCCATTCGGTGCGGTCCTTGCGCTCGCCTGTCATCCGGTCCTTCCAGCTTTCGCTGGTGGCGATGCGGATATTGCAGACCTTGCCGCCATTCTGGAAGCTGCGGACCTCCGGGTCAGCGCCCAGATTCCCGACCAGAATCACCTTGTTGACGCTGCCTGCCATGCTGTCTCCTGTCGTCCTGCAATTGGGAGCGGCGAAATGCGCCGCATAAAGGGAAAATCCCCTTATAGCCCCAGCGCAGTCGCCGTCCAGTAGGTGATCCCGGCGAAGATATAGGCCAGGGCGAAGAGATAACCCATCATGAACAATGGCCAGCGCCAGCCATTGGTTTCACGCCGCGCCACGGCAATGGTCGAGATGCATTGCGGCGCAAACACGAACCATGCGAGGAAGGCCAGGGCAGTCGCAAGCGACCAGCGGCCCTGCAGCCTTTCCGTCAGGGAACGCTCCGTTTGTGCTTCATCGCCGCTTTCGATGGAATAGACCGTCGCCAGCGCCGACACCGCCACTTCCCGGGCCGCCATCGCCGGGACGAGGGCCAGCGAAATGTCACGGTTGAAGCCGATCGGTTCCATGACTTTATTCAGTCCGCCAGCGATCCGCCCGGCGATGCTGTAGTCCACCGGCGATACATCGCTGCCCTGCGGCGGCTTGGGGAAGCTGAGCAGTGCCCACAGGATCACCGTCGAGACGAAAATGATCGTGCCGGCGCGCTTCAGGAAGATGACGGCCCGCTGCCACAGGCCTAGCAGCACGTCGCGGGGGCGGGGCCATTGATATTTGGGCATTTCCATCAGAAAACCGCTGCTCTTGCCCTTGGTGACGCTCCGCCGCAGCACCAGCGCTGCGAGCAGCGCACCCGCAATGCCGCTCACATAGAGCAGGAACAGCACCAGCCCCTGAAGCCCGATGCCGCCTGCCAGCTCCCGGTTGGGAATGAAGGCCGCGATGATCACGGCATAGACCGGTAATCGCGCCGAACAGGTCATCAGCGGCGCGATCAATATGGTGGTGAGGCGGTCCTTGTGATCGCTTATCGTCCGCGTCGCCATGATGCCGGGAATGGCGCAGGCAAAGGAGGAGAGCAGCGGAATGAAGGCCCGGCCCGACAGGCCCACGCGGGCCATCAGCCCGTCCATCAGGAAAGCGGCGCGGACCATATAGCCCGTCGCTTCCAGCAGCAGGATGAAGAGGAAGAGAATCAGGATCTGCGGCAGGAATACGATGACCGATCCCACCCCATTGATGACGCCGTCGACCAGGAATGAACGCGGCACTCCGTCCGGCAGGCTCGCCGTCGCAAGATCGGCGGCTGAGGCGGCCAAGCCCTCGATCCAGGCGACCGGCGCCTCCGACCAGGAAAACACCGCCTGGAACATGACGAACAGCAATGCCGCCAGGATGACGGGTCCCACGACCGGGTGCAGCACCACCGAATCCACTGCGCTGGTCAGCCTACGCCGCGGCTTTTCGGAACGGATGGCGTTCCTGGCTATCCGGCGCGCCCGTGCCTGCACTTCCGAGAAACTGCCCGGGGCGACTGCCGTGGCCGATCGAGCACCGCCTGATCCGATGACCTCGCCAAGATGCTCACGCAGCGCGTCCAAGCCCCGCTTGCGGACGGCAACGGTGGGGATGACCGGTACGCCCAGATCGCGCGCCAGCACGTCCGGATCAAGCTCAAGGCCGTCCCGCTCTGCAAGGTCAACCATGTTGAGCGCCACCACTACCGGCAGGTCCAGCGCGATGAGTTCCAGCGCGAATCGCAAATGATTGTCCAGGTTGGCGGCATCCACCACGATGACCAAGGCATCGGGTTTCCGCTCGCCAGCCTGCAAGCCCATGACCACGTCGCGGGTCACTTGCTCGTCGGGGCTGGCGGGATTGAGGCTATAGGTGCCGGGCAAGTCCACCAGCTCGACCGGGCGGCCATCGTTCAAAGCCAGGCGGCCCGATTTCCGCTCCACGGTCACGCCCGGATAATTGCCGAGCTTCTGCCGCGCGCCCGTCAGCGCGTTGAACAGCGCACTTTTGCCGGCATTTGGATTGCCAACCAGCGCAACCAGCGGAATGCCGCTCATGCCGCCGCTTCCGACCGGTCGAAGTTGCTATGGTCCAGCGGGCGTACAGTGATCGCCGCGGCATGCAGGCGGCGCATGGCGACGATCATCCGGCCGACGCGGCAGGCGATGGGGCCGCGTCCGAACAGGCCGCCATGATGCAGTGCCTCAACCGTCACGCCTTCGCTGACGCCAAGCTCGCGAAGCCGTTGCCCTTCGACATCGGAAAGCGACGGCCAATGAATGCTGTCGACGGACGCTGGCTGGCGAAGCGGTAACTGATCGAGACGCAATTGCTGACTTTCAGGCAGAGAATATTTGCGGAAAAACCCTGCGATTGATTATCAATAACCAAGGGGAATTACCAGTCCTAGCTGCCATTTGAACATCAAATGGCGGGATAGCGCAGCCGACCGATGAACCGCGCCAAGCTGGGCCGGCGCTCTGAATTGGCGCGCCACTGTTGCTTTGTTCTTTCAAAGCGGATGATGCCGTCAATGCGGCGGCTGAGAAAGCCGCGCGTTTCGATCCATCCTTCGCTTTCGTCGCCGAGGAAGATGAGCAAGGTCGCGGCATAGACCGCCGCCAGCGTGGCGCGCTTGCTATAGTGATTGAAATCGGTCGCGACGTCCCCTGCCAAACGCCACATCTGGTCGGCCGCCCGCCATCCCAGCCGTGTTGCCGCGACCAGATTCTGCGGCAAGGCCATGATCGCCTGGGCGCGCCGAAGCGCCTCCCTTTCGGGAGCCAGCAGCATGAGCCGCGCTTCGATCAGCGCAGTGATCCGCTCTCGCACCTTCATGGGCGCCAGCGTTTCGGGCGGATATTTCCCTTCCATCTCTCGGTCGATCCAGGCGAACCATGCATCGATCATATCCATTGCGCCGCCGGGGAAGGCGAGTTCCACCATGGCCGCATCAAGCCCCGCCTCCGCCGCGGCGTTTCGGAGCGCCGCGCGGTTCCACCCGTCAAAGGCTGCTTGGCCCGGCAGGAGCGGGGCCAGATATTCACGCACTTCGTCCAGCGTCGGATCGACCGGCAGGCCTGTCATTGCTTGTCTCCCTGTCACTGCATGTAGGGAAGAGGGTGAGGGGAAGGAATAGGCAAATTATGGGGACGGGTGCTTGGTGGGGCCGGACATCCCACGTAAAGCAAACCGTCGTCCCCCCGCAGGGACGACGGTTTTCCTCTATGAAAACCCCACCAAGCTCCCAGCCCTCAACCCGCGAATTTCTGGCTGATCTCGAACATGGCGATGGCCGCCTTGGCTGCCTCGCCACCCTTGTTCTTATGCTTGCGGTCGGCTCGGGCCAGAGCCTGTGCCTCATTCTCGACGGTCAATATGCCATTGCCGATGGCGATACCGTCCATCGACAGCGCCATCAGACCGCGCGCGCTTTCGTTGGACACCACTTCGAAATGATAGGTGTCCCCCCGGATCACGACGCCGATGGCGACAAAACCGTCATAGCGCCCCGACTCTGCGGCCATGGAGATGGCGCCCGGAATCTCCAGCGCGCCGGGGACGGTCAGCACCTCGAATTTATGCCCGGCCTCTTCCAAAGCGGTCTGCGCTCCGTCGATCAGCATATCATTGAGATGGTCGTAAAAGCGCGCTTCCACGATCAGGAATTTGGCCATGATCTTGCCCCTTTGCCGTTAGTCGATGCGCCGCTCGCCAACCACGGCAAGGTCATAGCCGTCAAGCGCCACAAGGCTGTGATGGCTATTGGTGAGCAAAATCATATCGTGGACGCCCAGTTCCGCCAGGATTTGAGCGCCGACGCCATAATCGCGCAGTTCCTCCAGATTATATGTCTCGATTCCGGCATGAATGCGAAAGAGCTTGGTGAAGGTATCGGGCATGTTGCGATTGAGCAGCACGACGACGCCGGAGCCCGCCTCTCCGATCATTTCCATCGAACGCGACAGCAACTTGCTGCGCGGGCTGTCCATTCCCAGAAGATCGGAGAAAGGAGCGAGCTGATGCATGCGCACCAGCGTCGGCTGGTCGGGGTTTACCTTCCCCTTTTGCAGCACGACCTGCTCCGTGCCGGTCGCCTTGTTATAGAAGGTCATCGCCGTCCATTCGCCGCCCCAGCGGCTGGTGAACCTGGTTTCCGAGCGCTTTTCGACCAGATGGTCGTTGCGGCGGCGATAAGCGATCAGGTCGCGGATGGTCCCAATTTTCAGCCGGTGCTTCTGTGCAAAGGGAATGAGGTCATCCATGCGCGCCATGGTGCCATCGTCCCTCATGATCTCGCAGATCACGCCCGACGGATTGAGGCCCGCGAGCCTCGCGACGTCCACGGCCGCCTCGGTGTGGCCGGTGCGCACCAGCACCCCTCCGTTGCGGGCAACCAGTGGAAAGACATGGCCAGGCGATACAATGTCGTCCTTTCCGCGCGACGAATCGATTGCCACCGCTATGGTCCGTGCCCGGTCAGCGGCGCTGATGCCAGTGGTTACGCCGTCCCGCGCCTCGATGGACACGGTGAAGGCGGTTTCGTGCCGTGTGCCATTGTTACGGCTCATGAGGTCGAGGCCAAGCTGGTCAACCCGCGCCTTGGTCAGCGCCAGGCAAATGAGTCCCCGCCCATGCGTCGCCATGAAATTGATGGCGTCGGGAGTAGCCATCTGGGCGGGAATCACCAGATCGCCCTCATTTTCCCGATCCTCATCATCGACAAGGATGAACATGCGGCCGTTGCGCGCCTCGTTGATGATCTCTTCAGGGCTGGCCAGCGCTGTTCCGCCTTCCCGTTTCACCAGATAGCTTTCCAGCTTGCCCAATGTCTCGGCGGTGGGATTCCAGTCGGGCTCGTCCATGCGGCGAAGGGAGTTGGCGTGAAGTCCCGCCGCCCGGGCGAGCCCGGAACGGGACATGCCGCCTTCCGTAACCAGGTCGCGCAGTTTTTCGATCAGATCGGTGCTCATGCCGTCCCATTATCACATTATAATGTGATAACAAAGGCGCAAGCTTCACATAGCTGATTTTTGCACTTGCTGCATGCGCGACAAATAACGGGCAAGGACGTCGATCTCCAGATTGAAACTGCGTCCCGCCCGCAGGTTGTCGAGCGTGGTCATTTGCGCCGTATGCGGAATGACGTTGATGCCGAAATGAACGCTCCCGTCGGCCTGGTCCTCCACGCCGTTCACCGTCAGCGAAATCCCGTCCAGAGCAATCGATCCCTTGGCCGCAATGTTGGGGGCAAGCTCCGGGGGTGCCGCGATCACGATCCGCGTCGAATCGCCTTCGGCCTCGGCTGACACCAGCGCGCCAATGCCGTCGACATGGCCTGTCACAATATGTCCGCCGAGCTCATCGCCCACCCGCAGTGCGCGTTCCAGGTTCAAGCGCTGTCCCTTGGCCCACATGCCGGGAACAGAGCGCGAAACAGTTTCAGCCGAAACATCCACCGCGAACCAGTCCGGCCCCTTTTCCACGACCGTCAGGCAAACGCCGGAACAGGCAATGGATGCGCCAATGTCCACGCTTTCCATGTCATAGCCGCTGGCGATCCGCAGGCGCAGGTCGCCATGCTGCTTTGCATCTTCAATATGGCCGATATCCGTGATGATCCCTGTGAACATGCCCAATTCCCTAAGCGGCGCGGATGCGCTCGTAAAGCTCCATGCGGTCGAGGCCCAGCATACGGGCCCCCGCCAGCCGCCAACGTCCCTGCGCGGCGCCAAGTTTTTCAAGGCCGATGTCTCCCATCGCTGCCCTGCCGGCGCCGATCAATATGGGTGCGCGGTAGAGGAGCAGGCGGTCCACCAGATCCGCCGCGATAAAGGCCGATGCGGTTCGCGCGCCGCCCTCGACCATCAAAAAATCGGTTCCGGCCAGGCCGGCAATGTCCTCAGGCGCAGTGATGGCGTTCCATCCCTTGGGTGGCTTTCCCGCTCCCAGCATCACTCGCATGGGCGAGCGGTTCTCCAGCCCCGGCAGCCGCACGTCGAGTCGCGGCTGATCTGCCTCTACGGTACCGCGGCCCACCAGTATCGAATCATGCCGCGCCCGTTCCAGATGGGTATGCGCTCTCGCCTGCGGGCCAGTGATCCACTGGCTCTCGCCATTCGCCCGCGCAATTTGTCCGTCGAGGGATGTCGCAAGCTTCAGCGTCACATGCGGCCGTCCGTGGCGCTGCCGTGTGAAAAAACCGGCCATTGCGGTGCATGCTTCGGCTTCCATGATGCCCGTCATCACTTCCACGCCGCCGTCGCGGAGCATGGCCGCGCCCTGCCCATCGGTCCGTGGATCGGGATCACTCGACGCGATCACCACGCGCGTAATCCCGGCTTCCCGCAGCAAAAGGCTGCAGGCAGGTCCGCGATGAGATTGATGAAAGCAAGGCTCCAGCGTCACATAGGCACTCGCGCCACGCGCACCCTCTGCGGCCTCGGTAAGCGCCATGGCTTCGGCATGCGGCCGCCCGCCCGGTTGCGTCCAGCCGCGGCCCACGACATGTCCATTCCTGACGATGATGCAACCGACATTGGGATTGGGCGCCGTCCTGCCGCGGCCCCGCTCCGACAGGGCAATGGCAGCGGCCATATATCGGGCATCCGCGTTCACGGTTGCGGCGTGGCCTCCGGCTTGGCGGTCTTCTGCTTGGCTTTCGCCTCGGCCTCCATCTTGTCGAGCTGCTTCATCAAGGTGTCGACGGCCTCTTTCTCCCGCTTGTCACCGACAGCGGCTTCCTTGCGCCACTCGATGCCGAATTGATCGGCGACCTTCCGGAAATCCTGTTGCTTGCGCTTGATCGCCGCCTGCCGCTTCATCAGGTCGATCTTCTGCTGCGCGATGATGTCGGCATCGGACCGGCCTTCGCTCCAGTTCTGAATATAGATGATCTGCCGGCCTGGAGCCGTGTTGGTTTTCGAATCGATCAGAAAGCCCCAGATGATCGCCCAGGTCGCAGCAGCCGCAAGCCCCAGGAACAACAGCTTGTGCCGCCGTCCTTCGGCCAGATAGTCACGCAGATCGGTCCATGCCCGCTTGGGGGAAACAGGACGGGGAAGAATAGCCATGGCCGCTAAATAAGGGATGGAAGCTCATAGCGCCAGTGGGCCGCGCCGATTGCATGACGTCCAACCTCTTGCCGCCGCAAGATCGCAGCAGTCTCTTTTCAGCCGATCAGCCCATGGGCGATGGCATAGGCCACCATGTGGGAACGGTTTTTGGTCCGTGTCTTCAGGCGTATATGATCGATATGGCGCTCCACCGTGCGTGGAGCGATAGCGAGCTTCTTGGCAATTTCCTTGGCCGATAGGCCGGTCGCAATGCACGTTAGAACCTGCACTTCGCGCGGCGTCAGCCAAAGCTGGGCGTCCTGGTCCACATCCATCGTTTCAATCCCCCTGCCCCGGCAAGTTCCGGGGCCTAAGCCGGCAATGCCCTGTGAACGTCCGGCGTAAGCATAGAAGTCAGGAGAATAGTTTGTATCAGGGGTACTCGATAGCCAAGCGTGGAGAGTAGTTAATCTCTATGGCCAAGACGGGCCCGTCTCCATCGTAGCTGTGACTATTTTCGTTTATACCCTTAGATATATATTGCGTTTCCGGCTCGATTTTCCGTGCTTATTCTTTTGATAATCATGGATAATTTGCCGTGGTAAGACGCGGCAGAAAAGTTCTGGCCAGGTAAAACATTAGTTCTATTCCCCGAAATAACCGCATCTGGATTCACTGCTGGGGTCCGTCAGTTCGTTTCTGTCCCAAAACGAAACAGATACGGCGGTATTTTTGCCATGGGATAAACGCATAATCTGTTTGATCCGTTCCCGGATTCCTTCTGCGTCTCAGTAGCTTATGCGTCTGTGTGGCCGTATGGATTATCCTTGTCCAAAATGCGCCAAGGTGTCGCTATTGCCCGACTCGGCCCCGGCGTGAAATATAGTTGCTGTGACGAGAGCACGGTCCGGCGCCAAAAAGACTTCGTCATCCTCCGGGTCGCAAAGAGCGGTAAGTACATGCCCTGATCATTGGGGTGTACGCAGGTAAATCTTTTGGAACAGCTTACCTTGCTTTTGCGATTCTGCGCAAATCAGCACTTCATTAGACGTGGAGTGTTTCCTTCGTTTGCGTCACATTGCGAATGTCAGGTAATGCGCAGATTTGGGGGTAGCCATGTCGCATGCTGATGCAACAACTTCTGTTGAACTGACCAACAGGGAGTCGGAAGTACTCCGCCTTGTCGCATTTGGTCTTTCGGCCAAGAAGGTGGCAATGGAGTTGGACATCGCACCTTGTACGGTGGAACGCCATATTGAAAATGTCCGCCTCAAGACGCGGACCCGCAATCGGGCTCATATGATCGCCTATGTCATTCGCGCCGGCATTCTGCCGACCCAATATGGCTGATTTCCGGGTGGGGGTGCAGGAGATGGCGGCGGACGGCGCGCACATTCGGTCTGCCCGCCACCATCGCCCGCATGCCCTTTCTTAGAATTGTTGATTGCCGTGATTTCCGAGACGCCAGGCTTCAATCTGGCTCGAAATCACTGCAACAGCCGGGCCCATGAGGCGACATGGCCTGCAATCCGGAACGAACCCACTTCGATTCCGCCCGTTTCAAAGGGCAGCCTGCAGCGATCTGGCTGAAGCTGCGTCTCGATTTCCTTCGGTGAACGGCTGAAACCAAGGCCCGCTGCCTTCAGGCAAGCCTCTTTGCGGGTCCAACCCCAAAGGAACAGAAGGCTTGCTTGCTCCTCATTCGAGGCGACATGCAGCATCTGCAATTCCGAGGCCGTGAAAAGTTCTCCCGCGATTGCCGACGCGTCTGGAATGATCCGCTGCTGCTCGATATCGACACCCAGTTCATCGGCAGCTCCGATCCCGATCAGGGCGAGCCTGTGAGCATAGCTCAGCCCGAAACCCATATTGCCCTGCGCAAGGGCTGGTTTTCCGTGCGATCCTTTCACAAAGCAGACCTGCTCAGGCGAAATGCCCAAGCGCGCCCCAAGCAGCTCCCGCAGCGCCGCATGAGCCGCCAGATAACGGTGCCGGTCCCAACGAAAGCGAAAACGCCCCGCACGCTGCCTCTCCTCGGCAGAAAGCCAGGCCAGGCACCGCTGGTCCAACTCCATCGAAAGATCGAGCAGCCATAATTTCATCGGCGCCGCCACCCTAAGGGGAATAAGGGCGTCCAGCCTCATCGAGCGTCCGGTAAAATCGGTGGTTTCGAAGCCTCGCCCTTCAACAAGGCTGAATGCCGGACAAAATCCTCGAGCAACCGCTGCGGATCGCCGTCGGCCAGCGCCTGCATCCGTCTGCGTAGCCGCCATAGCAGGTGCGCCAGGATCCAGCACAGATCGGCCGCGATCGCATAGAGGCGGCCATGATTCTTCAGGAAATAGTGCCGCCGGGACTCAAACCAGTAGGCCGGCATCCGGCGGATCACCCGGTCCTTGCCGGTTACGCCCGTGCTTTGCCCGGCGATGTGGAGGACCCGCGCCTGCGGCACATACCAGCATTCCCAGCCGGCGCGTTGTGCCTGCAGGCAAAAGTCGGTTTCCTCATAATAGAGGAAATAGCGCTCGTCCATTGCGCCGATTGCGTCGAATAGATCCCGCCGGATCATCATGCTCGCACCCGATACCCAGTCCACTGGCTCGGCTTCGCTTCCCATTTCCTGCACGGCTGCATGGCCGCGTAGCAAATGGCTCACCAGGCCCAAACGTGCGCCGCGTTCTATCTCGCCCAGCAATGAGGGAAAGCGGAAGGTATAAGGCCAGGGATGGCCATCGCGGTCTTCGAGCAGAGTGCCGGCGATGCCCGCCCTTGGATGAGCGCGCATGAACTCAATGAGCGCCTTCATCGCGCCGGGCCGGGCGCGCGTGTCGGGATTGAGCAGCCAAACAAGATCCGCTGGACCGCGAACCGCCCGGTCGGCTGCGACCGCGCGATTGTTCCCCTGAGCAAATCCGCCATTGATGGGAGACACCACCAGTCGCGCCCAGCGGGACCAGCCCCTCTTTCTGATCGCGGAGTCTATGCGGTGGCAGCTATTGTCGCCGGACGCATTGTCAACCACCACGACCCGCGCACTGGGATGGGCCTTCATTTCCGCTGCAAGACTGGCAAGGCAGTCCACGACCAGAGCCGCCGTGCGGTAGTTCACGATCGCCACAAGGACCGAAGGCTCACATTCCGAAGCACTCATGGCGCGATCAGTTCGGGCACAGCCTTCAGGGGCGCTCTTGCTGCCTCAGCTACTATCTCGCCCGGCAATGAAGTCGGTAAAAGCTGCCGCTCCAATGCCGCATCAATGGCTTCTTGCACCGCCCGGGCCAGCACCTGCACATTGGGTTCCTGCAGCGTGCTGGTGTGCCCTCCAGGCACCTCCACCAGCGTGACGGGCTCGGCTACCCGTTTGCCCCAGCCCATGATGCAGTCGCTGAACTGCAGGCCGAAAGGTATGTCATCCGGTGCGCCGGTCCCTTGCGTCGCCTTGTAGAGCACTACATTGCAGTCGCAGAGCAGCCCTTGGGGGCGATGACGGCGATGCGCGACCTGATAAAGCTCAAGGAAGGAAAGAGTGGACGCCGGCGCCGCCCCATCCGAGGCGCTGCGCATCCGGTCCACTTCCCTATGGTGGCGCAACCGGTCGAGCCGGGAGGTGAGTTCATAGGCGATGATGTTCGCCATCTTTCGCGCAAGGACAAGCGGCACCGTCAGGACCTCAGCGGCAGTTTGTCCCCTGAAGCTTAGCGCGTCCCGCAAGCGGCGGAGCCGCGCCAGCGTCACCTGGAACGGCCGCTCCGCCGCCTCCACGTCTGCCGCGTCAATGATCCCGACAAAGCCGACATCCTGCCCGCTGTCCTGAAGCTGCCGCGCCATTTCGAAGGCGATCACGCCCCCTGCGCAGAGCCCCGCCAACAGATAGGGACCCTCCGCCTGGACGGCACGTATCCGCGAGACATAGGCGCTCGCCATCTCATCGATGCGGGTATGCGCATAAGAACCATCGGCGCGCATTTCGGGCTGCAGGCCATAGACATGATGCTGCTTGTCTAGCAGCAGCGCCATGCTGCGGTAGAGCAGCGTTTCGCCAAGGCCGTCATGCACCAGGAAAAGGGGCGGCTTGCCCTTGCCCGGGCGGAGGGAGACAAGGCCCGGCACGGCGTTCGCCGGCGTGCCGGGAATGGCTTCAGCCTGTCCTTCCTCTGCGGGTGGCGGTTCGATCATGGCCGCAAGCTGCGCAAGAGTGGGTGCTTCGACGAGGGCTGTCAACGGCAGCGCCTTTCCGCTTTGTTTGCGAAGGCGGTTGATGAACTGCACTGCCAGCAGCGAATGGCCGCCAAGGTCGAAAAAGTCATCGCCGCGCTTCACTTGCGCCACGCCCAGCATCTCCGACCAGAGTTCAGCGATCATCTGTTCCGCCGAAGTCGCTGGGGTGTCCTTCCCCTCCAACTGGCTGGCAAGCGCTTCTCCTCCCTGCTGTGTCCGCTTCGGCGCCCGCAACTTCGCGACAATGGAGGCCAGATCAAGCGGAGAAACAATGATGTGCGGCCCGGCGCGCGCGCTCAGGACATGCTCGACGACCGCCATGCCCTCAGCAGGCAAAAGACCCTGGGCGTTGTCAGCGGCAAGAGGGCGGTGCGTGAGGCTGCGGCCTCTTCCGCTCTCTGCGCCGCCCATCATGACGCCGCCATTCACCCGCATCATGGTGAAACCGCCGATTTCCGCCAGCACCTGCCCTTCTGGTGTGGCAATGGTGACGTCGAAAATGGCTGTGGAGGCAGGCACTCCGCCCCGGTAACGGATATGGCTGACCACCTGGGCCGGCAAAGGCGCGAACAAGCGGACCCGGCCATAAGAGGCAGGGGCATAAAATTCCCTGGCAACATCGCAGGAAGGGATCAGCATCTGCGCCCCGGCTGTCGAAAAATCCAGCAGGGCGGGGTGCAGGTGGATATGCTCCAGATCGCGCGCGAAGCCTTCCGGCAGGCACAGTTCGATCAGCGCCTCCCCATGACCGATATGAAGCGCGTCCACATTGTCCCACCGGCCACCAAGCTTCAGATGCGCGGTGCTTGGCATCGCCTGCTTGCCGCGCCGTTCCTCGGGACAGCGCCCCAGGATCGCCTGACGGTCCAGCTTCCCTGCCGCTGTCTGTTCGGCCGATGAGACATAGCCCCGGGCATGTTCGATCCAATCCCCTTCATCGGCGGAACCGGCAGGGCGCCCGAGCAGCGCGAGCCGCCAGACATCCCCGCCCTCATGACGAAGATCGGCCCGCATCTCACGGCTTTGCCCATCCGCAACGGCAAAGGGCGTCAGAAACAAGAGCTCACGTATCTCGACAGGTCCCGGCCCCATGTCCTGAAAGGCGGCACGTGCAATCTCGACATAGCCTGATCCTGGAATAAGCGCCTGTCCGCAAGCCAGCCGGTGCTCATCGAGAAGCCAGCGCGTCTCAGATGCATAACATGCCTCATAGACGCGCCGGTCCCGGGACTGGAGCAGCAGCCGGTCGATGAGCGGATGGTCCACCGCTATGCTTTGCGCCGGGTCCGCATGGTTCTGCTGATCGGCGATCCCTGTCAGAGCCGCCGCCATGCCGACTTCCCGCCACTGGCTCCAGCCGACCGAGATCACCGCAGTCGATCCGCTCTCCCGCTTCGCCTTGGCAAAGGCGTCAAGGAACGCATTGGCCGCTGCATAGTCGACCTGCCCGGCAATACCGGCAATGGCGCTGATCGAGGAAAAGAGCATGATGAAGTCGGGCTGATGCCCTGCGAGCGCGGCATCCAGCGCGAACGTGCCCTGCAGCTTGGGTGCAAGCACCTTTGCCGCATCCGTTTTGGACTTCAATTGGACGGGGCCATCGTCGAGGACGCCCGCCGTGTGGAAAACGCCGTGAATCTGCCCGAACCGGCTCCGCACGGCGGCCACGGCGCGGCGCATGGCCCGGAAATCGGCTGTATCGGCGGTCTGTATCATGACCTCCGCGCCCTTGGCTTCGAGAGACTTGATCTCCCGGATTCGGCGGCTGGTGACATCGCCGGGCGAGTGCTCCGCGAGATGGCCGGCCCAGCATTCCCGAGGCGGCAGCGGAGTCTTGCCGACAAGCGCCAGCCGCGCTCCATAGGCATTGCTCAAATGCCGCGCCAGCGTAAGGCCAATGCCGCCAAGGCCGCCCGTAATCAGATAAGTGCCGCCCGGCCGCAGCCTGGTCGGCGAATGCGACACGGCCGGAAGGGACATGGCCTGCATCTGCTCGGCCCAACGCTGCTCATTGCGATAGGCGACAGCTTCCGCCAATTCGTCGGCGGACAGCTCCGCTGCCAGCGCCTCGACAAGATGGCTTCCCGCCAATGAACCGGCCCGTGGCAGGTCAAGGTCGATGCTGCAAAGCGACAGGTTGGGATATTCGCGCGGAATGACACGGCAGGCACCCAATGCAGTCGCCTTTGCCGGAATCCGCCCGCCTTCATCCAGCACGCGCTGCATCCTGTCGGTGATGAGCGCCATTCGAATGGGCTGGTCGATTCCTTCCTCGCCCAGCGCCTGCGCCAAATGCAGGAGGCTGAAAAAGCCGCGTTCCAGGATGCGCTCCACGCCTTTGGAGGACGCCAGGCTCCGGCTCGGCCCATTCACAAGCCACAAATGATAGATATGCTGGGGCACAAAGCCGATGGTTTGGAGGAGTGCCCGATAATCCTCGGCCATGGCCGGGCGCATCTGATAGGCATCGAGCCCCTCCAGCCTGAAAGCCGGCCCCCGGTGCACGGTAGCAACCCGGCTGCCTTCCGCGCGGAGGCGGCGCACCAGCGCTTCGCCAAGGCCACAATCGTCAAGGAAGACCAGCGCCGTAGCTGGCGGCTCCCCCCGTCCAAGACGCGGTGTCCTTTGCCAGACGGGCTCGTAGAGCCATTGGCCAGGATCATCGCTCCGGCCGCCGCCGCTGCTGTCGCCATGGCCCGCCAGGCGCAAGCCGTCCTTGCCCGGCTCTATCCAGTGCCGCTGCCTTTCGAACCTGTATGTGGGAAGCGGCACGCGCCGCCGCCGCTCGCCTTCCCAAAACTGTTCCCAGGACACCGGGACGCCGACTGCCCAGAGCCGCCCCAGCACGTTCAGCATGTAGGCGAGGTCATCGGCCCGCTCGTCGGAATGGCGCAGCGAGTTGAACACCGGCTGGTCGGGCGGGCGGGAAGGATGCTGCCGCGCCAGGCTCGCCAATGTCCGCCCCGGCCCCACTTCCAACAGCACTTGCTTCCGCTCCGACAGCAGCAACTGCAATCCGTCCGAGAAGCGAACCGTGCCCCGCAAATGCCGCACCCAGTAATCCGGGTCGGTGGCTTCGGCCGCGCTGATCCAGTTGCCGGTGAGGCAAGAGATGAATGGAATTGCGGGCGCATTCATGCGGACGCTCTGCACCAGCTCCCGGAAGGGACCGAGAATGGGCTCCAGCATCTCCGAATGGGCGGCGACGGAGATCTGCACCTCCTGCGCCTCGATTTCGCGTTCGGCGAGCGCCGCCTTCAACCGTGCGATCGCTTCGACCGGGCCGGATGCCACGCTGAGCTGCGGCCCATTGACCGCCGCGATGGATAGCCCCGGTTCCAGCAGCGCCCGCAATTCCTCCTCCGCCAGAGGAACGCTCAGCATCCGTCCTTCAGGAAGCGTCTCGAACAGCCTTCCCCTGCCGCTGGCGAGCTTCAGCACTGAGGGGAGATCGAACACGCCCGCCAGATGGGCCGCGACATATTCGCCCATGCTGTGACCCAGCATGGCCGCAGGCTCGATACCCCAGGACATCCAGAGCCGCGCCAGCGCATATTGCACGGTGAAAAGAGCGGGCAGGGCGATTGAGGGGCGATTCAGCGCCTCCCGCACAATTGCTTCATCCCCGGCGACCGGAAACAGGAACGGCTTTATGTCGACGCCGCAACTTGCCGAAAGGATGGTGAAACATTCATCGGCCGCCTGTCGGAACACGTCTTCTGATTGATAGAGGCCAAGCGCCATATCGGGATATTGGGCGCCGCCCCCTGCAAACAGGAAGGCGGTGCCACGTTCCCCCTGCTTGCATTCCTGCGTAAAGCCGCCCTCGATTGCCGCAGCGGCTTCGGCCGCATCCGAAGCCACGGCAATGCGGCGGTGACGAAGGGCCTTCCTGCCCACCTGCAGTGTGAAGGCGGCGTCGGCCAGGTCCTGATCGGGATGCGCCCGCAGATGATCGGCCAGCGCGGCCGCATTGGCTTCAAGCGCTGCCTCGGTTGCCGCCGACAGCACCAGCAATTGCTGGGGCCGTGACGGACCGCCAGCAGGCAGGGGAGGGGCTTCCTGCAGGATAACATGGCTATTGGTGCCGCCCACGCCCAAAGAGCTGACCCCCGCTCGCCGGGGCCATTGCCCCCGCCGCTCCCAGGGCCGAAGCGTGCTGTTCACAAAAAAGGGGCTGCGCGCAAATTCGCAAGCGGGATTGGGTTCCGCAAAATTGAGGCTTGGCGGAATTTTCCCCTCGGAAAGCGCCATCGCCACCTTGATGAAGCTCGCCACCCCGGCCGCCGTGTCGGTATGCCCGATATTCGGCTTGACCGAGCCAAGGGCGCAATAGTTGGTTGCCTCGGTGTCCTGCCGGAATGCCTGGGTCAGCGCTGCCACCTCGATCGGATCGCCGACCGGCGTGCCTGTTCCATGCGCTTCGACATAGGTGATCGTGTCGGCAGTGACTCCACTGATGCTCAGCGCCTCGCTGATCACCTTCGCCTGTCCGTCGACGCTCGGCGCGAGGTAACTGACCTTGCCGACGCCGTCATTGTTGACGGCCGAACCCTTCACCACGGCATAGACATGATCCCCGTCCGCCAATGCGTCGCGCAAGCGCCGCAGCGCGACCACGCCGGCGCCGCTGCCAAAGATCGTGCCCGCCGCGTCCGCATCGAAGGCGCGGCAACGGCCGTCGGGCGATAATATCTCGCCCTGTTCGAAGAGATAGCCTTGCCGGTGCGGCAATTCGATGGTGACGCCCCCGGCAAGCGCCATATCGCTTTCGCCATTGAGCAGGCTCTGCACGGCCATATGAATGGCCACGAGGGAGGTGGAACAGGCCGTCTGCACATTGACGCTCGGTCCCTTGAGATCGAGCAGGTAGGACGCTCTCGTCGTCAGGAAATCCTTGTCGTTTCCTGTGTGCCGCAACAGGAAGAAACCCACATTGTGCAGCAGCTCCGGGTTGGTCAGCAGATTGTAGGGCAGATAGGCATTGTGGCCCGAGCCCGCGAATATGCCGATGGCTCCCGCAAAGCGTTCCGGCACATGCCCCGCATCCTCCAGCGCCGCCCAGGCGCATTGCAGGAAATGGCGGTGCTGCGGATCCATGATCGCCGCGTCACGAGGGCTGAGGCCAAAGAGGGCGGCGTCGAACATCTCCATGTCGGGCAAGGGCGCGCCCGCCCGGACATAGTTGGAGCGCTTGAATATCCGCTCATCGACGCCTGCAGCCTTCAGTTCCTCGTCGGTGAAGCGGGTGACAGCCTCCACTCCCTCCCTCAGATTGCGCCAATATTCCTGCAGATCCGATGCACCCGCAAAGCGGCAGGCCATGCCGACAATGGCGATGTCCGTGTCAAGAGCGGGTTGGCCGGGTCCGCCGTTGAAGTCAGGATTGGACTGATACATGACCTCACCTCCCCTCGCCCAAAGCGACGGGAACACGCCCCGCGATCCGGCGCTGCAGCGCTGCTCGCCGTCCTTCCGCTCGGCTCTGGCCCTCTTCGGCTGCCTTGCCCCCGCTATCCGCGCCCGACAGATGCGCGCTCAGCGACTGGACGGTGGGAAAGCGGAAGATGTCGGTGATCGGCAACTCGCGGCGAAGCTCCGTCCGCAGCCTTCGATGCATCTGCACGGCGAGCAGGGAATGACCGCCAAGGTCGAAGAAATTGTCGCGGGTGCCGACCTGGGAAAGCTTCAGCACGTCGCACCAGATGGCGGCGATCCGTTCCTCCATGCCCCCTGCGGGCGCCACGAAATTTTCCGTGGTGGATGCAATGGCAACCGGCTCCAGCGGGGGCAGGGCGTTCCGGTCTATCTTTCCATTGGGCGTCTTGGGCAGCAGGGCAAGCGGAATGAGATGTGCTGGGACCATGAAGTCGGGCAACCGCGCCTTGAGAGTCTCCCGGACGTTTGTCACCAGTTCGGGAGCGAGTTCAGGCGCGACAAAGGCAATAAGCTGCTTGTCGCCCGCCTCATCCTCACGCGCTACGACCACGGCCTCATGCACTTGCGCATGACTGGCAAGCGCCGCCTCGATCTCTCCCAGTTCGATGCGATAGCCGCGCACCTTCACCTGATGGTCTAGGCGGCCAAGGAATTCGAGAGCGCCGTCCGCCCGGCGCCGTCCCAGATCGCCCGTGCGGTACGCTCGCTCGCCCGGACGCAGCGGATCGGCAATGAAGCGCTCGGCCGTAAGGCTCGGTCGGTCGAGATAGCCCCTGACAACTCCGTGCCCGCCAATGACGATTTCCCCAGGCACTCCCGGCGGCAGCGGCTGCTGGCGGCTGTCGAGGATATAGACATGCTGGTTGGCGAGTGGCTTGCCCAGCGGCACTGCGCCCTCCGCGCCGTCCAGCACATGCGTCGCTGACCAGATGGTCGTTTCGGTCGGACCATACATATTGGTGACCGTGCCGCTGACGAGGCCGCTTAGCTCCCGCGCCAGATCCGGCGGAAAGGCTTCGCCCCCGATCATCAGATGCTTCAATGCCGCAATCGGCTTCCGCGCATCAGGGTCGGCCAGCAGCAGGCGCATCATCGAAGGTGTGCACTGCAGATGCGTGACGTCATGGCGTTCCATAAGGGCCGGCAACGGCTCTTCGCTCCGGGCGCGCTGACCCGCCGAAGCCTTCAGCCGCACTTCGTTGAGATAGGGAAGGTGCGCCAGCACCGTATCCGCCGCGACGCCGAAATCGATGAGGCAAGCAATCTCATCGACGCCTGCCGCACGGACCTGCTCCACCATCGCCATGCAGCTTTCGGGTGTCCCGAAAAGCCCGCTCGTCTCATAATAGCGGTCAAAGGCAAAGGAGAGCAGCGTCTCCATGTCGGCCGGGGACAGAGCCTCCAGCGCGTCCTGTCCGGCCAGTTCGTTCATGCCCGGCCGCCGCTTGAATGCGGGGAAGGCCCAGGCATATTGCTTCACCAGGCTGGTTGCCGTGCGTAAATAGGCGATCATTGGTTCGCGCACCGTCTCCCGCACCTTTTCGGCGTCGGGTCCGGCAAAGCTGTGCAGCATCAGTGTCACATGTCCATCGCCAGCATGTCCCGCCTCCCGGCGCGCGGATCGATAGGCGGCGAGCTTTTGGGACAGTTCCTCCAGCGTCTGCCCCAGAAGGTGCGTCAATATGCCGGCACCCGCCCGGCCCGCCGCCGCAAAGGTTTCCATATTGCCGGCAGAGGTGATCCAGAATGGAAGCTCCGCCTGCACTGGCCGCGGCAGAATCTTGACGTCCACCGGCTTGCCCAAAGGCCCTGCGAAAGAGCGGCTTTCCCCCCGCCAGAGCGCACGGACCGCTTCCATGCCCTCGATCAGCGCCCCGGAACGATCCGCGAAGGATTCCGGGCGCAGCACGAAATCATTGGGCTGCCAGCCAGAGGCAAAGGCGATACCTGCCCGGCCGTTCGACAGATTGTCGACGACCGACCATTCCTCCGCCACCCGCGCTGGATGGTGCAGCGGCACCACGACGCTTCCGCCCCTGATCTCCACCCGGCTCGTAACGGCGGCGACCGCCGCGCCCGTCACCGCCGGATTGGGGTAAAGTCCGCCAAAGGCATGAAAATGCCGCTCCGGCGTCCAAACCGCGCAAAAGCCGTTCTGATCGGCAAATTTCGCGCCATCCAGCAGCAGTCGGTACTTTTCGCCGGGCTCGCTCTCCGCATCGGCGGCGAAATAGAAGAGGCTGAAATCCAGCGGACGCCTGGCCGGGGCTGCAGCATCTGTCAGCTCTCCCCCGGCCGCAAGAACCACATGCATGCCCCGGCACAGCGTCCAGCTGAGCTCGAGCACGGAGATATCAAAGCTGAGGCTCGTGACGGCAAGCCAGCGCCCCTGGGGCGTGATCTGCTGGTCCATACCCGCGAAGAAATTCGCGACATTGCGATGCTCAACCATCACGCCCTTGGGCTTGCCGGTGGAGCCGGAGGTGTAGATCACATAGGCGAGGCTGGCGGGGCCAGCGCCGCTTTCCACCGGATCCGCGGAGTGATGCATGATGGCCGGCCAATCGGCGTCGATCCGCACCAGCGCCGCGCCCTGTTCCACAAGCCCCCCGGCCAGATGTGCCTGAGTGACGATCACCTTTGCGCGGGAGTCGCTCACCATATGCGCGATCCGCTCGGCTGGATATTTGGGATCGAGCGGCACATAGGCGCCGCCCGCCTTCTGTATGGCGATCAGCGCAACCAGCATCTCCAGCGACCGTTCGACGAACAGCCCCACCAGTTGATCGGGCCCGACGCCCAGCCCTTGCAGGTGCCGCGCCAGTTGGTTGGAGCGCCGGTCAAGCTCGCCATAGCTAAGATTTTCGCCCCGGCAGGTGGCGGCAATGCGCTCGGGCGCGCGCCTGGCCTGCTCGGCAAACAATTCATGGACGCAGGCCTCGGCCCGCCACGGGGCATCGGGTCCGCTCCAAGTGCGCATGGAGTGAAGCTGTTCGACAGAACTCAGTAACGGCAATTCTCCCACGGGGTGCTGCGGCTCCTCGTCCGACGCTCTGAGCAAGGCCAGCAAACCCTGCTGCATGGACTCGATTGCCGAAGCATCAAGGCGCGCTGGATCATAGAACCAGCCTGTTGCCTTTCCGTCAGACCGGATGGCGATGGTCAGGTCGGATCCCGGCAGCGGCCGCACATCCTCCAGCCGTTCAGTGATCAGGACGGAGACAGGCAGCAGCGGCCCCTCCCGTCCCTTCATTTCAGGCATGCGCGCAACAAGATCGGCAGCAAAGCCAAGCCGCCGGTGCACTTCGCGCACATCGGCGGCGATCTTTTCCTGAAGGGACGCCATGCCCGCCGCAAAATCCACATCCGCGCGGACGGGCACCTGCGGCGAGAACCAGGCTTCCAGCCCCTCATGGGAGGCGGTCATCACCGGATCGGTGTAGCCAATGTCGAACACGGCCTTGTCGGAAAGCCTCGCGATCAGCGCCACGGTGGCGGCGAGCACCGCCTTGTCTCTCCCAAGAACATCCGGGCCGGGCATGACGAGTTCCGCGTGCGCCATGATATCCCGACCCGGATGTCGATCCCGTGCGACTAGGGGGAGGTCGACGGGACCAAGGGATGCGATACGGCCGCGCCAATAATCCTCGTGCGCGGCCATAGCCGAATTGATCTCGCTAAGTGCCGAAAGCATCTGGGGAGACAGAGGATCGAACTTCGTTCCTTCAGCCAGGCCGAACCGGCTGGCGGCTTCTCCGGGTGTCAGGTCCACCCCTTCCAGCGTGGCGAAGCGGCGAAGGGCAATGTTCCTGCCGATGGTGGCTACGACAATGCGGTCAGGCTGAATTTCCAGGATCGTTCCGGGCGCAAGGCAGGAATCGGATGCTTCAATGCCGGTCGCTTGCACCAGCATCAACTTGCCCGCAAAGCTTGCCTTTGCCTTTCCGACGGGATTGGCATAGCCCCCGAAATCAAGCGCCCGCACCAGCGCATCGATTGTTTCCGCCGGATGGTTCCACTGAATGGCGCAAGCCGCCTCTGGCCTGTGCCGCCGAGAGAAATAGCGGGCCGGGCCATGGGGCTGCGCCTGGGGCACGATGCGGCCGTTGCCCAGGCCGTCCACCAGTTCCTCGAAGCTTTCGATCGCCGCGGCAAAGCATTTGGTGTTGAGCGAAAATGCCGTCTCGCCTTCCTCAATGGCAATGCCCCGCGCCGTCAGCACCTCGCCGGCATCAACCTTGCCGGTCATCTGGTGCCATGTGATGCCGTGCAGCGGCTCGCGATTGAGCAGCGCCCAGACGGGTACGTTCAGCCCGGCATAATGCGGCAGCGGCCCGTCATGGAAATTGATCGCTCCTTTGCTGGGCAACCTCAGCACTTCGCCGGACAGCACCGACAGGTTGGTGACGCTGAAGAGATAGTCGAACGGCTCGACTCCGGCGGTAGGCAGATCATTTGGCCTGTCGATGAGCACAATTCCCGTTTCGCTTGCCCAGTCGCGGATGGCAGTCCGCTGCGATACCACCGCTGCGATCTCATGGCCGCGGGCCTGCAAGGTCCTGGCGCATTGAATTAGAAGAGATTCTTCGCCAATAAGCACGCAGCGCCAGGAAGAATGCATCACGGACTCCCGCCAATTAGAATCGCGGCAGCGGCTTTCGAAATGAACCCCCCCGGTCCGCATGAGCATCAAAGCCCCGGATATCGGCCAATCTTAAATACCGCTTCAGATGAACATTATGAACAATGTTGCATTAGAGACAATTTTTCGAATTGCCTTGGGATAAATCCCCACTGCCTTAGGCATAGGTCATATTCGCGGCGATCATTTATACTCTGAAAGGAGTATGCGAATTCTCGATTTGGCTAGGTTGAGGCAATATCGCAATTGGCCCTGCTTCCGGGCCATTCCTGAGGCTGTCATCCTCTCCGGGTTCCCGGCCCCTCATCGCCATGTCGTGAGGAGCTATAGCAACTTCTTATTGGGGAATTCTGCCGAGTTTATTGCCCACCGTTCGGCCGTATGCTGAGGCCATGGCTCCTCGTCGAAAAAACAGCATGGGGCGCGTGTTCAAGCTCCTTCGCCGATCAGGATGGAAATGACATGGCCACGCAAAAGCTAGGGGCCGTCGCAATCGGCCGAAATGAAGGCGATCGGCTGAAGGCCTGCCTGCGGTCTCTGGTCCTGCTCTGCGCTCATGTCGTTTATGTCGACAGCGGTTCTTCCGATGACAGCGTCGCCTTTGCGCGCGATCTGGGCGTGAGCGTGGTTGAACTGGATATGGAAACCCCCTTTACAGCGGCCCGTGCACGCAATGCGGGGTACAGCGCCCTTTTGGCCGAGGTTCCCTCATTGGATTTCGTCCAGTTCGTCGATGGCGATTGCAAGGTGGCGGCAGGCTGGATCGAAGCAGGCGTCAAGGCCCTGGAGGAGGATCCCTCCTTGGGCCTGGTGACCGGTTGGCGGTCGGAAATGCACCCTATGGCTTCTGTCTACAATGCAATGTTCGAAGCTGATTGGCATCGTCCCGCTGGGCCGATCGTTACCTGCGGGGGCGATATGATGGTGCGGGTTGAGGCCTTCCGTCGGACCGGAGGGTTCAATCCCGAAGTAATTGCTGCCGAAGATGATGAATTTTGCCTGCGGCTCGGCAAGGCTGGCTGGCGCCTTGAGCGCCTGCCACTGCCGATGACCCTGCATGATGCCGATATGAAAAGCTTTGTCTCCTGGTGGAAGCGCACGACGCGCAACGGTCATGGTTTCGCTCAGGTCGGTCAGATGCATCCGGCGCATTTCCGGCGCGAACGTCTGCGTGTCTGGATTTACGGCCTGCTGCTTCCGCTGATCTTTCTATTGGGACTGATTGTTGCGCCGCCGGTATCGCTTCTGGTGCTTGCAATCTATGCGCTTTCCTATCTCCGAACAGCGCATGGGCTGAGCCGCCGCGGAATTGGGCAGGCGATGGCGCTCAAGCAATCCTTCTTTCTGACCATTTCGAAGGTCCCCAACCTTCTGGGGATGCTGATCTATCACAACCGGCGCAGCACCGGCAGTGACATGCAGATCATCGAGTACAAGTAGGAGAATACATGGTTCCGCCAGAAAGGTTGCGAGTCGGCATGGTGGGCGCCGGCTATATCGCGCGATGGCACGCCGATGCGGTCCTCGCGACGCCTGGACTTCGGCTGACCGCCATATGCGACCGGCAACAGGATGCAGCGGAAGGTCTGGCCACAGCTTACGGCGTCACCGCTTTCACGGATATCGACGCGATGATCGGGGCCGGGGTCTGTGATGCCGTTCACATTCTGACGCCACCCCAATCGCATCATCCGCTTGCGCTGCATTGCCTTCGGCGGGGACTGCATGTGCTGGTCGAAAAGCCGGCCGCGCTTTCCATGTCAGAGCTCGAGGAAATGGTGGCCACGGCCGAGGCCGAAGGGCTTATGCTCAGCATCTGCCACAATTTCCTGGGTTTGCCCTCCTATCAAAAACTTCGGAAGATTACGGCTGAAGGAAAGCTGGGACTGGTTTCCAGCGCGCAGATCAACTGGTCCTTCCCATTGCCTCCGCTCAGGTCCGGCCCCTATGGAAGCTGGCTGACGGACCAGACGCGCAATCTGCTGCTGGAACTTGGACCGCATCCCTATTCCCTCGCTGTCGATCTTCTTGGGCCTCTTGAGATTGAGCATGTCAGCCTAGGCCAGTGGATTGCGATGCCCGGAGGTGGAAAGCGGCCCCAAAGCTGGCGCATTCTGGCGCGCGCAGGCAATGTCGATGTGACGATAGCGCTGTCGCTGGTCGAAACCTTCGATGACCGCTCGGTGGTTTTGCGGGGCTCAACCGGCATGGCGCGATTGGACTATGCTTCCGATACGCTGGTCGCGACGGGGGACAATAGCGCTGAACTGGTTCTCAACCCGCTGCTCAAGGAACTGGAAAGGGCCAGCGCACATTTGCGCGAAGGCTTGAGAAATGCGGCGCTCCAGGCGGCGTCCCTGAATCAGAAAAGCCCCTATGGTCTGAGCTTTCGACGCACCATCGCAGCGGTCTATGAGGGGCTGCGCAAAAATAAGCCTGACCCGCGCTTTGCCCCTGCCACCGCGCTCAATGTCATGCGTGCCATCTCCGACAGCCTGGCGCTACTGCCGCCGCTTCCTGAGAAGCGGACTGCCCCGGCCGGAACGCCCAAGCCGAAGGTCATGGTCATCGGCGGCACTGGTTTTATCGGGCGCAACCTGACCCGTCGCCTGGTCGAGCGCGGTCATGATGTTCGCGTTCTTTCGCGTGGCGCGGCCGGACCCTTCGGTGACATTTCGGACCATGTGGAAATGATGGGCGTTTCCTTGCTCGACGAGGATGCCCTGGCCCGCGCGATGGAAGGGATGGACTGCGTTTTCAACCTGGCCCGATCCAATGACCGCAACTGGAAAGATGCGCTTGAGAACGATGTTGGCACTGCCTTGCGGATCTCGCGCGCTGCACGGCGGGCGGGGGTAAGCCGCCTCATCTACACCGGCACGATCGCATCCTATAATATGTCCGACCCATCGCGCGTGATAACGGAGAACACCGCTTTCGGGGATATGTCGAAGCGCAATGTCTATGCCAGGTCGAAGGCAGAATGCGAACGCCGCTTGATGGATATGCATGATGGCGAAGGCGCGCCCCTGGTGATCGCCCGTCCAGGCATTGTCGTCGGCAAGGGTGGGCCCTTGCAGCATTGGGGCATTGCTCGCTGGCATGGCTCCGGCACTGCAAGGCTATGGGGGAAGGGCCAGAATGTCCTGCCTTTCGTACTGGCCGATGACGTTTCAGACGCTCTGATCGCCTTGATGGACTGTCCTGAAGCGCTGGGAGAAAGCTTCAACCTGGTTGGCGAACCGATGCTGACAGGGCGCGATTATTTCGATGCAATCCACCAGCGGCTTGGCGCGCGCCTGAATGTGTCGTCTTCCAATCTCACCATGCTCTGGGCGACCGATCAATTGAAGCAGCTATTGAAGGAACAAGTTTTGCGCCGCAGGGATGCGGGCGGAATGATTCTGGCTGACTGGAAATCGAGGGGACACTTGTCGCGATTTGACAATGGCAAGGCTCGCCGCATGCTGGGATGGGCGCCGGAAGCCAACCGCGACAATTTCCTTCGCCGCGCGATCGACGAGGCCCGCCTCTTCTGGTGATCCGCGATGGAAGCAAGGTAGGCGGCCAGCCCTAAAGTGATTTCGAGCCAGATGGAATCATCTGGCGGCTCGGAAATCACGGAGAACAAGGGAATATTAGACTCGTTCCGGTTCAATCAGAACCGAAACGAGTCTAGAGCGGGATAGACTCACCTCCGTTCGTGTCGAGCGAAGTCGAGACACGTTCACCTCAGGTCAGCGTCCCTCGACTTCAGCGAAAGCTGAAGTTTATCCCGAGCGCCTGCCTTGCAGGCAGTCGAGGGGCTCAGGACGAACGGAGACGGCTCAGCCTGATTAAAACATGATCTTGGCCGTCATGGCTCGCGGCTCGTGCGCAGCCAGTCGCGCTGCGGCCGCACCAGTAGGCGGCCATAGATTGGCAGCTTCCAAAGCATATAGAAGGGGATTTGCGCCAGCGTCCTTGCTGGAAGCAGTTCCTTCCCCCAACGGCTCCATACCGCGAGCAAGCTGACCGCAAAGAGGACGCAGCCAAGGCTGAGGGCCAGCAGCGGCATTAGGATGCCGGACTGCCAGCCATAGACCAGAAGGCCCAGAAGCCCGCTTGCCACGCTCATCCCGAGCAGGCTGAGCGGCGGAACGGCAACGTCCAGCGCCAGCGGGAGGGCGGCGGGCCGCTGTAAAGTTGCTCGCAGCAGGCGTGGAACATAGCGGATCGCGGTAGAGATCTGGCCATGTTCCCAGCGCGTCCGTTGTCCCACCGTCGCCGCCTCGCTGCTAGCGCTGCTGGTGAACGACGCGCCCTCATCGAATATCACGCGGTGCCCCCCAAGGAACAGCTCCAGCCCCAACTGAAGATCCTCGACTAGGCTGGCGCTCGCGAGCGGCGCGTCCTTGAGCAGTTCCCATGGAAAGGCCATGCCGGTTCCCTGCAGCACCGCCGAACCTGACAGGCGAAGCAGCCCGCGCTGGCGAACCAGGTTTCTGATCTTGAAGGCAAAGGTCGAAATGCCGATCAGCGACCCCGCTTCGGCGGGTGGAGTGAGGAGGAACAGTCCCTGCACCGCCGCCTTTTCCTGCCGCGCAATCGCTGCCAGCCGTTGCAAGGCTCCAGGGCCGGGCGTGCAGTCCGCGTCCAGGATGATCGCGATTTCGGGCGGATCATCGCTCAATATGTCCCTGCCGAAATCGAGCGCGAACCCCTTGCCACGATGGCCGGGATTGGTCCTGGTGGCGACAAAGGCCCCGGCCCGCCGCGCCGCTGCGGCCGTGCCGTCCGTGCAATTGTCGGCGATCACCACCAGCCGGTCGCAGGGCCGCAATTGCGCCCGCGTAGCCTTCACCGCCGCTGCAATGCCCCACACTTCGTCATGTGCCGGCATCAACACCGCAAAGGCCGGAGCTTCCGCAGGCGCATCCTGGTGGCCGTCAGGAAGAAATGCCGCCAGGAACTCGGCCGAAAGCCAGAGCAAGGGAAGGAGCAGCATTGCCGCAAGCACCCATGCCATCATGGCTCACCCTCCCACCAGTGGCCGGAACAGATCGGCTAGCTGCGCAGCATTCCGGTCCGCATTATGATTCCGCAGCACCCGTTCCCGTCCGATCTCGGCCATGCAGGCAAGCCGCCCGGGATGGCAGTCCAGCGCCTCGCGCAACGCCTCGGCAAGGGCGGGGCGGGACCCGGCAGGCACCAGCCAACCGCATTGTTCGTCCACCAGCTCAGGAATCCCGGCGATGCAGGTCGCTACCACCGGACGGCCCAAGGCCAGTGCTTCCATGATGACGACCGGCAATCCTTCTGCAAAGCTCGGTAATATGAGCGCGCGCGCTGACAATATCTCCCTGCGCACTGACTCGGCGTCCCGCCAGCCGGTGAGTGTGACCCGCCGCTCAAGACCAAGGGTCCTGATCTGGGTTTCGAGTTGCGGCCGCATTTCGCCATCGCCAATGATCCGCAGCGAAAAGAGATGGTCGCGCGCCACTTCCGCCGCCGCTTCCAGCAACAGATTCAGTCCCTTCTGGCTGCTGAGGCGTGCGACGCAGACCAGGATATTGGAGTTGGGCAGCGATGCGGTTGGAGGCTCCTCCTCCAGCAGCCGGCGTTCCAGCCCGCAGCGGACGACCTTGATCTTTGGCCAGTCGGACATGCGCGCCCAGCGCATCAACTGCCCTCTGCCGAAATCGGAGACCGCCACGACAAAACTGGCGCTCGCCATTTTTTCGGACAGGAGCAACGAGGCAGGCGCGTCGAACTCATCCGGTCCATGCAGCGTCATGCTGTAAGTGATGCCGGAAAGCACGTGCGCCAGCCGGGCGACGGCAGCCGGGTTGGTACCGAAATGGACATGGACATGGCGAATGCCCGCCTCTTCCATCATCCGGACGAGCAGGCATGCCTCCATCAGATAGGCGATCGAGCGGACCTGTCCCGAATGTCCGCGCAAACCCGCCCCAATGGCAAGCACCAGCGCCTGCGCAAAGCGGTAAGGCCGCCTGAAGAACAAGGTCAAGAAGGCTGCAAACAGTCGCATGCGCAGGCCGTCGAGCAGAACAACAGTCTGCTCCGCTTCCATCTGGTCGGCAGGATCGGGAAGATCTTCGCCGCTGGCCCGGATCGAGAAGCGATGCACCTTGAAACCCTGCCGCTCCAGCGCCGCGATTTCCCGGCGAATGAAGCTGTGGCTCACCTTGGGATAGACATTGGTCAAATAGGCGATCGGCAACGGAGTGACCGCGCCGCACCACCGATCGAACGCGCTCAGCCTTCGCTCATCCAGAACGATCTGCATCACGCTCCTCCCACGCCTGGCAGACCTATTTTGTACCTCTGGGCGCGGGTCTGGATAGCCTTGATATCGTCCACTGAAGTCTACTCAGTATCTATTCGCGCCCGGAAAATACCCACGGACTAGCGATCATGGCTGGCGAAAGCGAATGGCAGTAATTTTGGGCTGTAACAGCAGTTCGTCATCCCTCTCCGCTGGAATGACGGGAACGGAGGCACACAGCCTTGATCTCCTTTCGGCCCGGCATCAATTCGCTTCGAAAAGCGGTGGGCATGTCCTTTCCGGACCTGGAATCGGCTGCTGTGGACCGCTGGACCATGGCGCCAGCCTGCAGGCGCTATGTCCGCCCCGCCAAGTTCCTGCCCGGCCAGCTTGAACGCATCCGCGCTGCCCATTTCGGCACGGTCGCAGAGGTGATACGGGATTTCCGCGGCGGCTATGATGCATTGCAAGGGGAGACGCTGGGCTTCCGTGCAAGGCATGTCGATCTGGTGGACGGCGTGCTCTACGCCGCTCGCGCCAACCGCAGCCTGCGGCCTCGTACGCGGCCGCTCCCGCTCTATGCGGTCCCCCGGGAGGTCGCCACCGGCGCAGTCTATGAAAGCTGGGTGGGGAATCGCTGGTTCGGCAACTGGCTGACGGAAGATTGTCTGACCTATCGCTTGGCAGAACGCCATGGATTCCCGGTTACGACGCGGCTGCCGTCGGGCGGGCATGTCACCCGTTATGCGGAACGGCTTGGCATTCATCCTGCAACCGTCGGCCGCGTCCATTTCGACGAACTCGTCTTCTTCCGCGACTCTTCGCAAAATCTGGACAAGCAGGCGCGGGCGGAAGAGCTTCGGTTACGCCTGATGGCGAACATTTCTGCGCCTGAACATCCCGGCGTGTTCCTGTTGAGGGGCAGTTCGGGGGACTGCCGCCTTCTCGCCAATGAGCGGGTTGTCGCGGAGAGGCTGGCGCTGGAGCGCGATTTCCGTGTGCTTGATCCGTCCTTGGCGACGGTGGACGAGATCATCTTCCATTGCGCGGGGGCAAAGGTCATTGCCGGGGTAGAAGGCAGCCATCTGGTGCATGGACTGGCGGTCATGCCGCGCGGAGCCATGCTCTTCGTTATTCAGCCGCCCGACCGCGCCGTCGCCGCGTTGAAGATCATCACTGATCGCCAGGACCAAGGCTATGCCTTTGTCGTGGGGAAGGGAAAGCAGGATCATTTCATCGTTGACTGGATGGAGGTCGAGCGCACGCTCGATCTCGCGCTGTCATGAGGGGGCAGGGGGGCATAAGATGCTGATCGAACTGATCCGGCAGGACTACCGGCGCCACGGAAGTTCAACATTCAATGCAGCATTCCTGTCGCTGCTGCTTTACCGCTTCGGCCGCTGGTCGCTGCAAAGACGCAGTCCGATGGCGCGCCGCTTGCTGGGAAAGCTCTATGGCGTCATGAACGTCTTCGTTGCGAACATCACCAAGATATGGATTCCCCCGCAGGCCACTATTGGCGAGGATTTCCACATCATCCATGCCGAAGGCTCGCTTTCCATCCATCCTGATGTAGTGATCGGCGACCGCTTCGGCGTGATGCACAATGTCACGATCGGCACCAACATGACCGATGGCGCGCCAGTGATCGGCGACGATGTTTTTGTCGGGGTGAATTCCACCCTGCTTGGCCCCATCAGGATTGGGGACCGCGTACGGATCGCCGCGAACACGGCGGTCTCCACCGACATCCCGAATGACTATGTGGCGGTTGGCTCACCCGCCAAAATCTATCCCCGCCTCGGCCCATGGCCCGACGCGACGGCGCTGGCGTCCACGGCCCACCGGAAGAGGGCGGCCGCTTCTTCTCACAAAAGCGTGGAACAGGTGCCATGAACGCGCTCACGACAACCTTCTATCAGCTGCTTGCCGACAACCTGCCGGAACGCGCCGAGAAGCCAGCGGTGATCGACGGGGATCATTCCGTCACCTATGCCGAACTGTTGGCAGAGACGGGCCGCCTTGCCGCTTATCTGCATCATTGCGGGATCAAGGCCGGCGACCGGGTGATCGTCCAGCTCCGCAAGAGCATGGCCGAAGCCGCCGCGATGTTCGCGATTGCAAAGGTTGGCGCGGTTGTTGTGAACGTCAATGTCCAATGGACGCTGGAACAACTCGGCTATGTCGCTGACGACTGCCGCGCCAGGCTGATGATTGTCGAGCAGAAGGTCGCCGATGCCCTGGCGCTGCGTCCGTTGCCCGCTTCGGTCCGGCACATCCTCTGCAAGGGCAAGGCGCCCGACGCCCCGCGCTTTGACTGTTGGGAAAGCGCCCATGGCCATCCCCTGGACGAAATGGCCCGGCTCGACACCGACCTTGCCATGATCATCTATACGTCCGGCTCAACCGGAAAACCCAAGGGGGTGATGCTCAGCCACCGCAACATCATCGCCGGGGCGCGGTCGGTGGCCCGCTATCTCAAGCTCCGCGACGACGACCGGCTGCTGAGTGTGCTTCCGTACAGTTTCGATTATGGACTGAACCAGCTCACCACCATGATGCTGATGGGCGGCACCATAGTGCACCAGCCTGTCGCCATGGCGACGGAGGTTGTCGGCGCGATGCAGCGGCATGACGTCACAGGGGTCGCCGCCGTGCCGCCGCTCTGGAACCAGATCATCCGGCTGCTCGAGCAAAAACCCGCCGCTTTCCCGGCGCTCCGGCGCATCACCAATTCGGGTGGCAAGATCCCTCTCAACGTGCTGAGACGCATGCCGGAGGTCTTTCCCGGCGCGGACATCTACCTCATGTACGGTCTTACCGAGGCTTTTCGCTCGACCTATCTTCCGCCCAGGGAATTCAAACGGAAAATGGGCTCCATCGGCCGCGCCATTCCGGGCGCGGAGATCTACGTCGTCAAGCAGGGCGACGGCATTGCCGGTCCGGGCGAACAGGGCGAGCTGGTCCATCGCGGCCCGCTGGTCAGCATGGGCTATTGGGGACAGCCTGAAGCCACGCGGGAGAAGATCCGCCCCTGCCCGGAGCTTGCTCATCTCATCGGGGAAGAGCCGGTGGTCTATAGCGGCGACATTGTCGAAATCGATGCGGAAGGCGATCTGTGGTTCGTCGGCCGCAATGACGCCATGATCAAGACGAGCGGTTTCCGCGTCAGCCCCGACGAAATCGAGGACCTTGTCTGCCGCAGCAACCTTGTAGCCGATGCAGTCGCCTTCGGCATCAATGACAATGACCGGGGCCAGCTCGTCCATGTCGCGGTCACGCCGCTCCCTGGCTTTACCGAAGCGGCGCTCATGCGGCACTGCCAGCGCGTGATGCCGCATTATATGATCCCCAGCCGGATCCACGTCTGGCAGGACCCCATGCCCCGCACCGCAAGCGGCAAGCTGGCGCGCCCCGACGTGCGCCGCCATTGCGACGACCGCCTCCGGTCCGAGGGCCAGATCGCAGCGGAGTAGAACATCATGGCTCTTACCCCCCGGCAACTCATGACCTACCTCATGGACGAGCTTAACCTCGGTCAGGAGCTGGATCTTGAAAGCGAGCTCTTCTCCACTGGAGCGCTCGACTCGGTCTCGATGCTGAACCTCATCACCTTTGTCGAGGAAACCGCTGGCGTCCAGATCAGGGCTGAGGATGTGACGCTGGAAAATTTTGACACCGCCGCCCGCATTCTTCGCTTTGCTGGGGCGGAGACGGCCTAGGCGCTGTCTGCATTCATAGGATTCCCTTTTCCGAAGAGTTCTGATTCAAGGTTGTCGAAGGAGACGAGCTTTGAGCAGACGGGTACTGACGGACGAGCAATGGGGCCGGATCGAGGGCCATCTTCCCGGTCGAG
>NZ_DATEMB010000011.1:0-152707 GCF_035276005.1 Rhizorhapis sp. | reverse complement strand
GCGGCGAACAGGAACGCGAAGCCGCGCGCGGCAGCCGCCTGTTCTTCGGTGGTGGATCGCAGGCAAGTGGGAGTGCGGGCTTTGCTGGACTGCCGCCGCCCGCCGACACTCCGGCTGCAACACCTGCGGCTGCGCCACAGTCCGATGCTGGCCGCAATCAGGCGTTTCTGGAACGGGCTAGCGACCGTCGCACCGTGTCGACCGAACGGCTGACCGGACTGGCCTCACCTTCGATCCTGCAAGCGGGATCGGTCATTCCCGCCGCGCTGATCACCGGCATCCGCTCTGACCTGCCGGGCCTGGTGACTGCGCAGGTCACCCAGAATGTCTATGACAGTCCGACCGGGCGCATCCTGCTCATCCCCCAAGGTTCGCGGCTGATCGGTGATTATGATGCCGATGTTGCGTTCGGGCAGAGCCGGATCCTGCTTGCCTGGAACCGGCTGATCCTCCCCGATGGCCGCTCGATCGTACTCGAACGCCAGCCCGCGTCCGACCCGCGCGGCTTTGCCGGGCTGCAAGACGGCACCGATTACCATTGGGGCGGTGTACTCAAGGCTGCGCTGGTCTCGACGCTCCTGGGTGCTGGTTCGGAGTTCGGTTCGGGCGACGACGGCAATCTCGCCCGCGCGTTCCGCCGCGGCACGCAGGACAGCATCAATCGCGCCGGCGAGCAGATTGTTTCGCGCGAACTGAACGTCCGCCCGACGCTGACCATCCGGCCTGGTTTTCCCGTGCGCGTGCTGGTGACTCGCGACCTGGTGCTGGGAGGCGGACAATGACACGGCTGAAGCTGGCCGATCTCGCGGACGAGAAGCCGGTGCGGCTGACGGTCGAGGTGTCGGCGCGGTTGCACCGCGAACTGCTGGCATATGCTGCCGTCCTCAACGGCGGCGAGGCCAAGGGCGCCCCGACGCCCGAACGGCTAATTCCGCCGATGATCGAGCGGTTTATTGCGACCGACCGGAGCTACGCGAAGACGCGCCGCGCGGCTCAGCCCGGGTAGCGCTCCTCGATGAGGTTGAAGAAGCGCTGGAGCGCAGGGTTATCGTTATCGGCGCGCCAGTAGAGGGAATACTCGAGCCGCGCCGGGCCGGTGAGGTCGTGGATTTCCACAAAGCGGAGATCGGTCCAGGCAATGCCCTGTGAAGCTTCGGTTGCGATCGAAATGTGTCGCTTCGCCGCGACCATGCTGAGGACACTTTCAAGGCTGGTGTCCTGCAGAATGATGTTTGGCCGCTTGCCCTGCTCGGTCAATCGCGCAGCAATCAGGTTGCCAAAGATAGGCCCCAGACCGCTCGCTGGTACGACAAAGACTTCGCGACGCAGATCTTGCCAATAGATTTGCTCGCGCTCAGCCAGTGCATGATCATTCGGCAAAACAGCAAAGAGGCGTTCGGACCAGATGCGGCGAGAGGAAATGCCATCCTCGCGATGTCCAATCGGCGCGACGGCAACGTCGAGGGTATGGGAATGGAGTCCGTGGAACAGTCTTTCCAGGCCTGCCTCGACCCCATCGAATTGCACGTCCTCGAACTTTGTGAGGTAGTCGGAAATCGCCAGCCTCAGGTTTCCCGCCATGAGCGGCGAGCAATAGCCAACGGCAATCCGCCCTTGCAGGCCGCAGCTGACGTTGCTGGCGGTGGTCCGCAGATTATCGACATCGGTGATGATACGGCGAGCCTGCTCGATGAAAGGGCGACCGTTCTCGGTGATCTCGGCACCGCGGGTTGAGCGCTCGAACAACTTCACACCCAGACGATTCTCGAGTTGCTGGACTCGTCGGCTCAGCGTGATCTGCTTCACGTTCAGCGCTCCCGCCGCGCGCGAAAAGCTCTTCGCATCAGCTGTCGCGACGGCGTAACGTAGCTGATGGATCTCAATGGTCATTCAAGCCAAACCCAGAAGGCTGACTGCATTGTCTTTCATTATGCCTGGCAGCACCTCATCGCGGAAGCCCACGGCTTTCGCCGCCTCGATCCATTTGGTCGGATGGATCAGCGGAAAATCGCTGCCGAAAAGCATCTTCTTGCGCAGTTGACCGTTGGCATACTGGATGATTTGCGGCTGGAAGAATTTCGGGCTCCATCCCGAAAGGTCGATGAAGACGTTCTCCTTGTGGAGCGCCATCGACAGGCTCTCGTCTACCCAGGGCCAGCTGGGATGCGCCAAGATGATCTTCATGTCGGGGAAATCGACAGCCACATCGTCGACCAGCATCGGCTGACCCCATTTCAGCCGGACGCTGCCGCCACCGCGCATACCGGTACCCATACCAGAATGTCCCGTGTGGAAGATTGCCGGGAGTTTGTGCTCGGCAATCACTTCGTAGATCGGATAGCCGACGCGATCGCCTGGATCGCAATCTTGCATGATGTGATGGAATTTGAAACCACGGACTCCGAAATTTTCGATCAGGTCACGAGCTTCGCGCGCGCCTAGCTTGCCCTTGCGCGGATCAATTGAAGCGAATGGGATGCAGATATCCGTATTGCGAGCAGCAAATTCGGCGATCTCATAGTTTGAAACCCGCTTTGCACCGAGGCCGCTCTCGCAGTCGACGGTGAACAGGCAAAAGGCGATTTGCTGTTCTCGGTAGATTTCTGCGATTTCGGGCATCTTCGGCCGCTCGCGCGGTGCCTTGAAATAGGCGCTCGCCGCATCAAAGAACCGACCCATGACCGGATCCTCCGGATCATGACAGGAGACCTCGGCATGGACGTGAACGTCGATAGCCTTGATGCTGGAGAGGTCGATCATACCGGCAATCCCACATAGTTCTCTGCGATTGAGGTCTGAGCCGCGACCGAATTGGCGATGTAGTCTAGCTCTGCCACCTGCATCGCGCGCTCAAACGGGCCGTCGTCAGGGAAGCGGTGCATCAGCTTGGTGAGCGACCAGCTAAAGCGTTCGCTCTTCCATACCCGTGCCAGTGCCTTTGCGGAGTAGCCGGCGACCGCATCGTTGTCGTTGCGGTGGAAATAGCCAATCAGCGCGTCACAAGCATAATGCACGTCACTTGCAGCAAGGTTCAGGCCCTTGGCACCCGTTGGCGGAACAATATGTGCCGCATCGCCGCAGAGCAGCAGGCTTCCGTGGCGCATTGGTTCGAACACATAGGATCGCAGCGGGGCGATCGACTTCTCAAGCGCCGGGCCGCGGACGATGTTGCTCGCAGCTTCGAGACCGAGCCGGGCGGCCAGTTCATCCCAAATCCGATCGTCCGACCAGTCTTCGATATGCTCGGTGAGCGGCACATCGACATAGTATCGACTGCGGGTGTCGCTGCGCATCGAGGCAAGGGCAAAACCGCGTTCGTGGTTGGCGTAGATCAGTTCATGATTGCACGGCGGCACATCGGCCAGGATACCGAGCCAGCCGAAGGGGTAGACACGTTCGAATTCGCGCGCGGCGCTTGCTGGAATGGCTTTACGGCTGGGGCCATGGAAACCGTCGCAACCCGCAATGAACCTCGCTTCAATGCGGCGCTGAGTTCCATCCTTAGTATAGGTTACACTCGGCGCATCGCTTTCAATGTCATGCAACGCAACGTCTTCGGCCCCATAGATCACCGCAAGACCGCGCGAACCAGCGGCTTGCATCAGGTCGCGCGTGATCTCGGTCTGACCATAGACCATCACCTGCTTGCCGGTGAGTTCGGCAATATCGATGCGGATGAGCCGCTCGCCATCAGCCAGGTTGAAACCGTCATGCGGGAGGCCTTCGGCGTTCATTCGGCCATCGAGACCAAGGCGCCGCATCAGCGAAACGGTGATCTGCTCCAGCACACCTGCACGGATCCGCCCGAGCACATAGTCCCCCGTCTGGCGTTCGAGGACGATGCAGTCGATACCTTCGGCTTTCAGCAGGTGTCCAAGCAACAGACCTGCCGGGCCTGCGCCAATGATTGCAACTCTCGTCTTCATAAAACTCTCAGTTAATTTGCGTTGGCTCGTGGGCGGCGATCATTGGTTCGAAGAATCCAAGGCACCGTTCCAGCCGCTCAGATGGGGAAATGACCGGGAAGCGTTTCGACCGTGATCCAGCGCGTCTCGGTAAAGCTGTCGATGCCCTGTTTGCCTCCGAACCGGCCATATCCCGATGCCCCGACCCCGCCGAAAGGCATCTGCGCCTCATCATGCACGGTCGGCCCGTTGACGTGACAAATGCCGGACCGGATGCACCGGGCCACGGTCAGCCCCTTTGCCACGTCGCGCGTGAACACGGCGGCGGAGAGCCCGTACTGAGTGTCATTTGCCAGTTCGATCGCGTGCTCGGTGTCGCGCGCGCGAATGATCGCCACCACTGGACCAAAGCTCTCGTCGCGGTAGAGGTTCATCGCCGAGGTCACGCTGTCAACGACGGTCGCCGGCATCACCACGCTCTCGCCCTTGCCGCCGGCGATTACCGAGGCGCCCTTGGCTGTTGCGTCTTCGATCAGGCTGTTTACGTGGTTGACCGTCTTCTGATCGACTACCGCGCCCAATGGGGTATTACCCTCGCGAGGGTCGCCCGCAGCCAGGCTGCCCGCCTTGGCGGCGAACTTGGCGGCGAAGGAATCGGCGACGGCATCGACCACGATGATTCGCTCGGTCGACATGCAGATCTGGCCCTGGTTCATGAAGGCGCCGAAGGCGGCGGCCTTGACCGCCTCGTCAAGGTCGGCGTCCTCAAGCACCACCAGCGGGGCCTTGCCGCCCAGCTCGAGCAGGCACGGCTTGAGGTGTTCGGCGGCGCGCTTGGCGATGATCCGGCCGACATTGGTGGAGCCGGTGAAGTTGACCCGCTTGACCTCGGGCGCATCGATCAGCGCGCCGACCACTTCGGCGGCATCCTCGGGCGCGTTGGTGACGACATTGACCACGCCTTCGGGGAAGCCCGCTTCGGCAAACGCCTCGATGATCAGGGCATGGGTGCGCGGGCAGGTCTCGCTGGCTTTCAGGATCACCGCATTGCCGCAGGCGAGCGGCACGGCGATGGCGCGCACGCCAAGAATGATCGGCGCGTTCCACGGGGCGATGCCGAGGATGACGCCGACCGGTTCCTTGAGCGCCATGGCAAGGCAGCCCGGCTTGTCCGAGGGGATGACTTCGCCGGCGATCTGGGTGGTCAGCGCCGCGGCCTCGCGGACCATGCCCGCGGCGAGTCCGAGGTTGAACATCGCCCAACCTGCGGTCGAGCCAGTTTCTGCCATCATCGCCGCAACGAACTGCTCCTTCTTCGCCTCGAGCGCGTCGGCCGCTTTCATCAGCACCGCGCGGCGCGCATTAGGACCTTGTGCGGCCCATGCCAGGAATGCCGCGGCGGCCCTAGCGGCAATAGCGGGAATGTCGCCTGCCTTCATCGCCCTGGCGGACGAGGCAATTTCGCCGGTAATCGGATTGATGCGCGTGAATTCCATCGACGCCTCCCAATGTCCAAATGCTCTATTTCGCGATCTTCGCAGTATCAAATGCGCCTAGACCTGGTTTGAATGTCTTTTCATCAAGGAACTGCCTGGTCGCTTCCTTGCGCGCCGCAAGACCGCCCATGCTGTTCAGAGCTTCTTGAGCGCGAATCAGATAGTCCATAGCATTATCGAAAGTCATTTCGCTCATTCGCTTCATTGCCCACTTGGTGGAGCGCAGTGCATTCTGGTCTTTCTTCAGTAGCACTTGGGCGATTTCCAGCACCCTGGCGCTCAGGTGGTCTGCCGGGACGCTCTCAGTGACGAGGCCCTGCTCGGCAGCCTGCTTGCCCGTCAGGTTCTCACCCATCATTGCGTGGTAAATCGCCTTGCGGAATGGCATCAGTTCCTGCGCCACCTTGCTGGCACCACCGCCGGGCAGAATTCCCCAGTTGATTTCGGACAGGCCGAAGGTCGCGTCATCCGCTGCGACCACTATGTCGAGCGCATGGAGTGGGCCGTAGGCACCACCGAAAGCCCACCCGTTGACCATGCCGATCGTGGGCTTCTCGTACCAGCGCAGGCGGTCCCACCAGCCATAGGCTTCGCGCTGCGCCTTGCGGATCGCGTGAATACCCTGGGCTTCATTCTCGCGAAAATATTCCTGGAGATCCATGCCTGCCGAGAAGGCATCGCCTTCACCGGTCAGGACGAGCACGCCTACATCGTCGCGGAACTCGAGTTCGTCGAGAACGCGCATCATCTGCCGATTGAGCTTGGGGCTCATGCAGTTCCGCTTTTCGGGACGGTTGTACTTCACCCAGGCAATGCGGTTTTCAACCGTATACGAGACGGTGTCCCCTTCAGGGCGCTCAGTCATTTTCAAAGTTCCTTCAGATTAAAACGAGTTGTGAATGCCGACTGACAACGACAGAGATGGGTCACTGACAGATCTCAGAGCTTGGAAATGACGGCCGGCACCGCGTTGAACAGATCCGCGACGAGGCCGACGTCGGCGACCTGGAAGATCGGGGCGTCCTCGTCCTTGTTGATCGCGATGATGGTCTTGCTATCCTTCATGCCGGCGAGGTGCTGGATCGCGCCGGAGATGCCGATCGCGATGTAGACTTCGGGGGCGACGATCTTGCCGGTCTGGCCGACCTGGTAATCGTTGGGAACGTAGCCCGCATCGACCGCGGCGCGGCTCGCGCCGACCGCGGCGCCGAGCTTGTCGGCGAGCGGGAAGATCGTGGCCTCGAAGGTCGGCCCGTCCTTGAGGGCACGGCCGCCCGAGACGATGATCTTGGCGCTGGTCAGCTCGGGGCGTTCGCTCTTGGCGATCTCGGCGCCGACGAAGCTCGACAGGCCCGCGTCACCGCTGCCCGAAACGGCCTCGACCGTGCCCGAGCCGCTTGTCGGATCCGCCTTGGCAAAGGCGGTGCCGCGAACGGTGATCACGAGCTTGGCATCCGCGCTCTCGACCGTGGCGATGGCGTTGCCGGCATAGGTCGGGCGGGTGAAGGTCCTGGGGCCTTCGACCGAGAGGATGTCGCTCACCTGCATCACGTCGAGCAGCGCGGCGACGCGCGGCGCGACATTCTTGCCGTGCGAGGTGGCGGGCGCGACGAAGGCGTCGTGACCGGCCATCAGCTCGACGATCAGCGGCGCGACATTCTCGGCGAGCGCGTCCTTGAGCGCGGGATTGTCGGCGAGATGGACCTTGACCACGCCGGCGATCTTCGCCGCCTGATCGGCGACCGCGGCGCAGCCCGAACCCGCGACCAGCAGGTGGACTTCACCGAGCTGCGAGGCAGCGGTGACCGCAGCGAGGGTGGCGTCCTTCAAGGACGCGTTGTCATGTTCGACCCAGACGAGGACCTTGGCCATCAGGCGACTCCCATTTCCTTGAGCTTGGCAACGAGGCCATCGACGTCGGCCACCTTGATGCCCGCGCTGCGCACCGGCGGTTCGCTGACCTTCAAGGTCTTGAGCCGCGGCGCGGTATCGACCCCGTAGTCGGCCGGTGCCTTGACGGCGAGCGGCTTCGACTTGGCCTTCATGATATTGGGCAACGAAGCATAGCGCGGCTCGTTGAGGCGCAGGTCGGTGGTGACCACCGCCGGCAGCTTGAGGCTCACCGTCTCGAGCCCGCCATCGACCTCGCGGGTCACCGCGACGCTGTCGCCCGAGACCTCGACCTTCGAGGCGAAGGTCCCCTGCGGGCGGCCCATCAGCGCGGCGAGCATCTGCCCGGTCTGGTTGCAATCGTCGTCGATTGCCTGCTTGCCGAGGATGACGAGGCCCGGGCCTTCCTCATCGGCGATGGCCTTGAGGATCTTGGCCACCGCCAGCGGCTCGACCTCGGAGCCAGCGCCTTCTGGGGTCAGCACCAGGATCGCCCGGTCGGCACCCATCGCAAGCGCGGTGCGCAGCGTTTCCTGGGCCTTCTGCGGACCCACCGACACCGCGACGATCTCGGTCGCCACCCCCTTTTCCTTCAGCCGGATCGCTTCCTCGACCGCGATCTCGTCGAACGGGTTCATGCTCATCTTCACATTCGCCAGATCGACACCGCTGCCGTCGGACTTCACCCGCGGCTTGACGTTATAGTCGATAACCCGCTTCACACAGACCAGGGTCTTCATCAATTGACCTCATTTCGATAATCATTCGAGGCGTGCACCGCGTCGAATTCAGATGTCAGCTGTTCGCCGAGCGCGACCAATCCAGCCGCGGTCTGAGCTTCGGGAAGTGCGATATTAAGCCAGTGCCGTCCCAGGGCCGCGAGCCGCTCGTGCAATGGATTTCCCTGCAGTCCGGCCAACCTCAGCGCAATCCAGCCGGTCGTCGACAGCGACGCCAACCGCAGGAACGGATAACAGACTTGCGCAGCAGACTGTTTGACCAGCTTTGAGCGTGCCGCTTCGAGCAAAGACAGCAACTCCGCCATTTGCGACGACGCTACCCGGTCACGAGAAAGCCCGATTTCGTCTTTAGCTTTTGTGACGAAGACATCGAAGGGGCGCGAATCCTTACCGAGCACGCGCCGCATCACTAAATCCAGGGCCTGCATGCCGCTGGTACCCTCATAGATGGACAGTACGCGCGCATCGCGAAGATATTGTTCAGCCGGCCATTCTGTCGTGTAACCGGCTCCCCCTAGGACTTGAATTGCGTCGCTGGCGCACGAAAACGCCGCCTCCGCGCAAAAATTCTTTGTGATCGGCAGCAGCCATTCAAGTAGGCTTGCGGCCTCGCCTCGCTGCCGTTCGTCTTCTTCTCTCTCCGCAAGGTCGGACATCAGTGCAGCGGTCAGGACCAGGCCTCTTGCCATCTCGGCTCGCGACGCCACGCCAAGCAGGAGTCGCCGGACATCGCCATGACGGTTGATCGGTACAGCAGGCGCGTCCAAGCGACCGCCCTGCTTACGTTCTGCCGCGTAGCGCCAGGCCAGGTCGGCACAGGCGTTAGCGATTCCCGCGCCCTGACTCCCGACCGACAGCCGCATTCCCACGATCATCGCAAAGAGCTGTGACAGGCCCCGATTCAGCGTGCCGATCAGATAGCCTTTGGCTCCGTCGAACCCCAGTGCGCATGTCGGCGATCCGTGCAGTCCGAGTTTTTCTTCGATCCGGCGGACATGGATGCAATTGGCAACGCCTTCGATTGCGGATGGGACAAGGAACAGGCTTATGCCGGATGTGTTGGTGCCAGGGTCGACGGTCTTCGCCAAGACCATGTGACCAATACGCTCCGTCAAGCAGTGGTCGCCAAAGCTGATCCACATCTTCTCGCCGGTGATGGAGTACTCACCATCCGGGCATTCTTCAGCGCGAGTCTTCAACCTTGGAACGTCGGACCCTGCATCTGCCTCAGAGATGCAGATCGTTGCGCCCCAATTTCCTGCGACAAGGTGCGGAATCCATTCATCTTTGATGCTCTTAGAAGCATACTGATCGATAACCTTGACTGCACAACGCATCGGCGTGGGGAGCATGCCGAACGCAGCCGAGGCACCATTGAACAGTTCTTCGCAGGCGCAATGGATCACAGTGGGCAAACCTGCGCCGCCGTATTCAGAAGGCGCGTCGATTGTTGTCCACCCCCCGGAGACAAACGCCTCCCAAGCATCGTCATGGCTTTTCGCTAACTGCACGCGACCATCGATCAGGGCACAACCTTCGGCATCGGCAGCGCGATTGAAGGGGAACAGGACTCCCTCCGCGAGGCTTCCGGCAGCATCGAGGATTTGCGTCAGGAAAGCTTCATCAAGGCCGCTTTCGGGAGCAAGGTGCGCCAATCGCGCAAATTCGGGGAATGCGACGAGCTGGGCTGCAAGCGATGCCTTTGCAAGGGATTGGTTTGGTTCTGACATGTTCTGACCGTTGGAATTTGCGTGAAGCGTCCCCGATGCCGGCTACTCGTTGCTTGCGAACTGCAAGGTGCCGACGTCGACGACACTGCCGCCGCCGTCCGCCGTCACAACGGAGCCAGTCATGAAGGACGAATCAGCGGAGCAGAGAAATGCGACGATCGCGGCTATCTCGTCGGGCATTGCCATCCGCTTGAGTGGATAGACTTTGACAATTGCTTCGCTAAATGCCGACTCTTCCAACCCCTTTTGGGCGGCAATCCCCGCAAGGGCGCGTTCGGCCATCTCGGTTTTCACCCAGCCCGGACACAAGGCGTTGCACCGAATGCCTTCAGGACCATAATCATAGGCAATCGAGCGGTTCAGCCCCAGCAAACCAGCTTTGGTTGTCAAATAGGGCACATAAGAAGGTGCGCCGAAAAGGCTCGCTACCGAGGCCACGAGCACTATGGCCCCGCCGCCTCGTTTGCGCATCGCGGGCACGGCCGCGCGACAAGCTAGCATCGCTCCCTCGAGATTCACCTCGAATACGCGCCGCCAATCTTCGATCGAAACTGTCTCTACCGATCCGAACAGCTCTATACCTGCGTTCGCTACCAAGACGTCGAGGCCACCGTACAGAGCGACGGCCTCGCTCACGGCGCGATCGAGATCGACCAAGGAGGCAGTGTCACCTACGACAAAGTGTCCCCCGCATTCCTCGGCTACGCGCCGCAAAGGCGACTCACGCCTGCCCATCACGACCACGCGCCCGCCTTCTGCAGAAATCCGCCGAGCCGATGCCGCCCCGATCCCGGTGCCACCGCCAGTGATCAGGGCAACCTTGCCGGAAAACCGGGTCAAATCAGTCATGCCACCACCTCATGCGCGGTCGTGAAAAGAATGACGGAGCGGGCTAAGTCGATGAACTTCCCTTCATCCTCCGCCAAAAGCTTCTGAGCATCAGCCGCCGCCGGATCTGTGTTCCCCCGGGCTAGTGCTTCTGGGCTTTCGAAACTGATCGCGGCGACACCGTCAAAGGGTGCGCTGGTCCCGCGCATGGCCTGCATAGCAGCGGCCACTTCCGGCAGAACGGCATGGTTCTGCACATAGCGGACGATACCCAATCGATCGGCCAAAGAATTGACAAGGTCAGCATGATGCCCTCGCCAGTAGTCCGTAAAATCTTCTATGGACATGCCGACCTTGCGATGCAGGCAATAATGGATTGTGATCATAATATCTCCCGCTCGGTTCGATCTTTGTTGTTCAGGTCCAGTAACCAGTGATCCAGTGCCTGGGCTTCGATCTCTCTTGTCTGGAAGCCGTTGCTCAGTGCCGTTCGAACCCGCGACCGTGCTTCATTCTGGGCAAATGCTCGCAGGAACGCTGCAAATTCGAAGCTCAGCCCGTCTTGCATTGGGGCGTGCGCCTGGTTGATAGCCGCTTTCGCTTCAACGATGGCATGACGTGGATAGGACGCGACCTGCTTTGAAAAGCGCAAGACGAAGTCGTCCAACAAGTGGTCTGGAAGAGCCCGGGTTAACCACCCGATCCGTTCGGCCTCCACTGCCGAAAAATCCATTCCGCCCAATATCGCTTCAAGCGCGTGAGTTCGCCCGACAAGCCGAGGTAAGCGCTGGGTAGCCCCACATCCTGGAGGAAAGCCCAAAGCTACTTCAGGCTGACCTAAAACTGTTCGTTCAAGCGCGCCATATCTCAAATCAAGCGCTAAAAGGAACTCGCTGCCGCCGCCACGCGCCACTCCCCGAATTTTCCCGATCGTCAGTTGCGGCAAATTCGCGAACCGGTCGACGACCATTTGATGCAAGGATGGTTCACACACATCTTTTGCGTCAGGCAGCTTCATCCCTTCGAGCATTGTGAGATCAGCGTGTGCTATGAAGAACGCCTCATCGGCGCTTTCGAAAACCACTACGCTGATAGATCCTTGTTGCTCCAGCCAAAGTCCAAGCTCCGCAAGGTCATTCATCATCACGATGTCGAGCAGATTTAGCGGTGGATGATTGAAAACAACGGTGGCTATTCCGTCACTAACGGTCAGTTCGATGGCCGCGAAAGATGGCTGGGCGGTCAGCACGCCGTTATGCCGCCATCGACCAAATGGGCCGAACCGGTTACCGAGCGCGCTTCTTCACTCAGTAGGAAGACCGTCATTGCAGCGACGTCTTCGGGCGTCGCACAACGTCCCGTCGCATGCCGCGCATCGAGTTGCTGCCAAACCTCGGGATCATTCAGCTCTGCGAGCGTGAGTGGTGTGCGCACGTAGGTGGGACAAACTGCATTGCACCTTATTCCTTGGGCGCCATACTCAAGGGCGATCGTCTTCGTTAGCCCGATGATCGCATGTTTCGTCGCGACGTAACCCGCCGTTCCCGCCTGACCTATGAAGCCGCAGATCGATGCCATATTGACGATGGCTCCCCCGCCCTGGGCCACCAGGTGCGGCAACTGCGCGCGAAGCGAATAGAACACCCCTGACAGATTGATCGCGACGATCCGGTCCCACCATTCCAGTGGATAATTGGCAGACGCCACAAATGGCCCGCCAACACCGGCGTTATTGACGGCGCCATGCAATCCTCCGAATTCGCTGACTACCTGAGTGAACGCTTCGGCCAACGCCGCCGCATCGGTAACATCCACTCGAAATGCGCGCGCGCGATCGGCTTCGCCTGCGACACGGGTAGCGTTTGCTTCATCGATGTCGAGGACCGCCACGCGCGCGCCCTCGCCGGCTAGGCGTCGAACGATCGCTTCGCCGATGCCCGAGCCGCCGCCGGTTACCGCGATTGTTTTTCCGGAAAATCTCATTGCCAGTTCAGCCTAGTTGTTCAAGGTCATGCCACCGTCGATGATCAACTGGGTGCCTGTGACGAAACGACTTTCATCTGATGCAAGGAAGAGGACGGCATGCGCTATGTCCTCTGGCTGCTGCGGGCAGCCGAGCGGAATTTGAGCGTCGAACATTTTGCCTGCCGCTTCCGGCCCGATGTTGCTATCCCGACCGACACGATCGATGATCCCTTGCATCATCGCCGTTCGGACCTGCCCCGGATGGACCGAGTTGCAGCGGATGCCATAGCCGGACTGCGCGCAATGCATCGCAACGCTGCGCGAGATGTGTGCAATGGTTGCCTTGCTGGCACCGTAGGAGATGACGAAGGCGGCCGGTATCAGAGCGGCGATCGACGATAGATTGATGATCGAGCCTGGCCCGCTCCGTGCCATTAGCGGAATGGCGTGCTTACAGCCCAAGACCGTCCCATCGACATTGACGGCGAAGATGCGATGGAAATCCTGCAACTCGACCCGCTCGATATCCTCGCCACCTTTGCTTCCCGCGATCCCGGCATTGTTGATGAGCACGTCCAGCCCACCATAGTCGTTCTCGATCCGAGCGATCACGCTTTCCCAAGCCGCTTCGGATGAGACGTCGAGGGGATAGAAACTGCCGTCGAGATTTGACGCCAGCGCCCGACCCTCCGACTCCGCGATGTCTGCGACGAGAACGACCGCACCCTCGTCTGCAAGCCGCTTGGAAAAGGCAGCCCCCAGTCCGGTTGCTCCACCAGTAACGAGTATCCGCTTCCCTAGTACTCGGCCGGTCATGGGATGAGCGCTGTGAACTGTCCGAGCACACCGCCGTCTTCCAGCGCGGCACGCATCGGCTTTGCGCCCACTACCGAAACGGCAGACTGGAAACCGATCGCACGCTGACGGTTCTTGATCAGGCAATCGATGGTAACAGCGCCAATCAGGCCGGTCATGACATATCCAGTCACGCCCCACGTTGCGGTCGAGCGCGCCACCAGCGTTCCGCGGCCGTGGCAAGTGAACAGCACGCGATGCTGCGAATAGTCCTCCCTGGGTTGATCGCCTTGCGGGGCAATTTCGTTCGCCCATGCGTTGGTCGCGGCTTCCTGTTCGGCGTCGGAAAGCGGTGCGTATTTGGCAGCGAATTCCTGCATCTTAGGAACCAGCATTTCCATCAGCGCCTGATTCTGGAATGTGACCAGAGTGGAGCAATTCAGTACGCGTTCGTCGTTTTCGTAGAAGATTGATTCACCGCCGCCGCTCCACGGAAGAGCCGTGAGAATTCGATGATGGCCGGGGACCGCAACCTGGAAATGGGCAGCTGCAGGCCAAGCTTCGAGCCGCTTGTTCACCAACCTGTACTGGGGCTGGCAGCACATCCTCATGAAACTGAGTGTCGATGCTGCGGACGGCACGCCGTGAAGCGTGTAGAGAATGTCAACGCTGTCGATACCGGGCTTTTCCAGCACCGATTCGGCCGCCAACAGGCCAGAAACCCACATCGACGAGGTGGCGGGCGCCAGGACCAGACCCTTATCCTCGAACGCATGGCCATATTTTTCCCGGATCAGGATCTTCCAGTCCTGTTCACCGGTTGCATCGAGATAGTGACAGCCGGCCGCCAGGGCCGCGCGCACCACCGGTTCGCCGAACTGCATGAATGGTCCGACGAGATTGTGCACCACCTTCCGACCACGCAGCAGTTCGGTCAGCGCAGCCTCATCGTGGGCGACCTCGGCAATTTCATAGCGGGCCCCCTTCAGTTCCGGCTGCGCTTCAAGCCTTGCCTTGAGACGGGCTCCATTCCGCCCGGCGGCGATGAAGGGAATCCCCAGCTCAGCGAGCTTCCACATCACGTGTTCGCCCGTATACCCGCTCGCTCCATAAAGAACGACTTCGATATCGCTCATGCTTCCGCTCCTTGTTCCGTGAAAATCTTGGCTTTTCCGCTTGCGAATTCGTCAATCAGGAATCGCTCTTGAGGTTTTTCCGATGCTGTCTTCGGGATCTGTTCGACGACATGCAGAAAGCGTGGCACCATGTTTCGCTCAAGCTTGGCGTGTGCCCACCGGAAGACTTCGATTGGGTCGAACGATGCCGTCGGAACGATTGCCGCAACCACATCCCTTTCACCTGGTGCCCCGCCGCTGGAGGCGACCCCGTAAACGAAGATGTCGTCAATGCCCGGATGCTCGCCGAGCACGCGCTCAACGAAAGATGGGCTCACAAACTCCCCGTTGCGGCGAATGCCGCCTCCCTTACGATACTCGTAGAAGAGCCATCCATCGCCATCCATCCGGGCCATGTCGCCCGTCTGGAGCCAGCCATCTACCACCTTTGCGGATGAAGCCTCCGGGTTGTTGTGATAGGTTACCGGTGGGAATGGCCCCGTCGCCAACTGAAACTGGAGTTCGCCAACTTCATTTGGCTCGGCCAAGGCGCCATCCTCGCGGACAATTCGCGCGACCAGGCCGGGTGCCGCCCGGCCGCAACTGCCAATCGGTCCCTCGCCGGGGCGATTGATTGCCATCCCGCCCTCCATCGCGCCATAAAACTCAAGGATTTCAACCCCGAACCGCCGCGAAAAGTCTTCCCACAGGGCGATCGGCATCCCCGCCGAAACGACTAGGCGGAGTGGGTTCACGGCATCGTCTTCGTGTCTGGGCTCGGCATGGATCGCCGTGACCATTCCTCCCAGCAGAGAGAAGGTCGTGCAGCCGTGATGGCGGACGATATCCCAAAGCCGCGACTTGCTGAACTTGCGGCTAATGACCGCTCGCAGTCCCATCTTGAGAGAAGGGGCCAAGGTCACAAACTGGGCATTGCCGTGAGTCAGCGAGAGCCCGGTATACGGGCGATCGCCCGGTCTATAGCCAAAGACGGCTTCGCCGTGACCGGAAACGGCCCCGAACCGGCCATGGGGAACGACAATCCCCTTGGGGTCGCCGGTGGTTCCTGACGTATACATCAGTTGCATTGGCTCGGCTTCGCTTGCCACCGCGACCGGCAGGGCAGGTTCGGGCATCGGGGTCGACAGCCATTCGCGCATGGCGAACGTTGGAACCGGAACACTTGCCGCACCCAGTTCATCGACCCCGGCGACCCATTTTACGTTGGGGCAGTCCCCCAACGCCTCGATCACACCATTCAATGAGTAGCTGGCGCAGATGATGCCGCAGGAATCGCTATCACGCAGCATGTAGGCCAGCTTGGCGCCCCGCGTCCGCGGATCGATCGGGACAATGACGATGCCCTGTATGGCAGCAGCGATCATCAGTTCGACGAATTCGGGATGGTTCTGGATCAGGAGCGCAACCCGCGCGCCCTTCGCCAAGCCCAGGTCACGGAAAGCTTCAGCCAGCCGCTGTCCATTTTCCCACAGATCGCGATAGGTGCGGACTTCGCTCACCCCGCCGTCCTCGAAGGTCAAGACATCGAGGTCGGGCCGCGCAGCGGCCTGAGCGGCGACAAGATTGGCGATGATAAGAAGATTGGGTTCTGCCATGGTCATCCTCGTTTCAGGACCGTGACACAGAGCGCCGCCACATCCCCGTTGATGTAACCGCCCCCGTTCTCGGCAAGCCCGATGCGAGCTTTCTCCACCTGTCGGGGGCCGGATCGGCCTTTCAGTTGCTCGAAGATCTCGACGATTTGGGCGATGCCCGTGGCACCGATCGGATGTCCCTTTCTCAGTAGTCCCCCAGAGGGATTGACCACCGTCCGGCCTTCACCGCCCAAGGCGGTCAAACCCGCTTCGATAAAGCGGCCACCTTCGCCTACGGGGCAAAGACCGAGATATTCCGTGTGAAGGATTTCGGACGAAGCCGATGCGTCATGCAATTCGACCACGTCGAGATCGTCGGGGCCAAGGCCTGCTTCTTCGTATGTTCGTGCGATCAATTCGTGGAAGACAAGCGATTCCTTGCCTGCTGGGTAGTCCCAACTGGTTCCGAGGCTCGACGTAATAATCCGGACCGGATCCGTAAGCCCGATTTCGCGAGCTTTACGCTCGCTTACGAGAATGACTGCCGCAGCGCCGTCACCAATCGGCGAGCACATCGGCAGAGTAAGTGGCCACACGATCTCACGGGCGGCAAGCACTTCCTCGACGGTTGTCACGTTCCGGAACTGTGCCCGCGGGTTGAGTGCTCCATGACGTGAATTTTTGGCAGGGACGGCAGCGAGCTGTTCGCGGGTCGTTCCGTAAGCCTTCATGTGTGCGACGGCCTCGGTCGCATAAATGTCCATGAACAGCGACCGCGAAGCAGCCCCGGCGACATCGCCCTTGAGCCCCACTTCAGCCATTTTCCGGTCAACCAATGCCGCCAGGCCGTCAAGATCGGTTACGTCCACGGCGCCCGAGAAGACCGCGAATGTCTTGGCCTTGTCTTCGTGAACCAACTTTTCATAGCCTGCCGCCAGCACCACGTCGTACATGCCGGCGCTCACCATGGCTGCCGCTTGGTTGAGTGCGGTGGACGCGGTGGCGCAGGCATTTTCAACATTGATGACTGGAATCCGACCGATTCCGAGCGATCGAAGCACGACTTCGCCCGGAACGCAGACCTGTCCCGTGATGGTGCCAGCTGCGGCATTGCCCATGTAGGCAGCCTGGATGTCTGCGACCCCAAGGCCCGCATCAGCGAGTGCGGCTTTAATTGCGTCCCCGGCCAGATCCTTCAGGGTAAGCGCCGGGAACTTGCCGAAAGCGGTCATCCCGCCCCCGGCAACGATGGCATTCGTCTTCATTTCTGCCTTCCTTACAAGAGGTCGGGATCCATCATCTGATAGCCGCCCTTGATGCTCAGGATTTCATTGCACCCGTCCTCGATCATTGAGGCGCGGGCATCCCGCAGAATCTTTTCGATCGGATATTCTCGTGTGTTGCCGTTGCCGCCGAGCATCTGAAGGGCGTCGGAAGCAACTTCGAACGCTGTTTGCGTGGCCGTCACCTTAGCCGCCATAGCGGATTGAAGTGCTGGAACCGGCGCGGTCATGTTGTGCAGGGCCACGCGGCGCACGAGCGCTCGGGAAGCCTCCACTTTGCGATACATGTGGAATAATTGCTTCGCGACCGACTGATGCCGATAGATCGGCACGCCGCCTTGCTTGCGTTCGTGCGCGTATCGCCAAGCGATTTCAAACGATGCGCGAGCAGAACCCGTCCAGATGGCACCCATCTGACCGTTGGCCTCGCAATGGATGGCATAGACCGCGCGCTGGAACTCCTCCGGCCCAGCGATGATATGATCCGCCGACAGCTCGACATTGTCGAAGTAAATCTCGCCTTGAGGCAGTGGCCGTTGGCCGAGCTTGTCAATGAACTTGCCGCGAGAGACACCCTCGGCATTCATCGGTACAAGCATGACCACGCCGTTCTCGGGGTCCGGACCGTTCCCGCGGTCGGCGGCCGAGTAGAGCACACAGACGTCGGCAATGGGTCCGTTCGAAACCCACGCAGACTTTTGCCCGTTCAAGGTGACCTTGTCGCCTTCAATCTTTGCGACGCAGTTCGGGCGGCCGTATTTGCCCTGCGGATGGAAAATCTGCTTCGACGGATCGAGCGCGTCCGAACCATGGTCGGGCTCCGTGATCGCCCAACACCCGATCAGGTCTACCGGAAAGCGTTCAAGCAGATACTGCTTGCCGAACAAGAGAGCGAGTAGGGGGGGTAATTGGCAGGCACCAATGGTGACCGACAAGCCTCCGTCACCCCAGCCGAACTCTTCCATGATAATCGGCAAGATCTTGCCCAGTTCCTCGGGTGGAAGGGCACCCAGGGTGACCGGATTGATCTCAAGAGCCAGGTACTTCGGACGGAATTCAGTGTAGTAAATCGAATCCTTTCGAAGAATTTCCTCCTGAGTCATCCGGTCCAGCTTCTGGCCGACCGGGCGCATAACGTCCCGAGCGAAGGCGTGCGCCATATCCTGGAAAGCAGCCTCGGTCTCGGACAGGGGCGGCTCTGCCCCTGTCATCCCTAGCTTGACCTTTGGCTGCCTAGGCCAGGAAAGCGGGCCAATCAGCGCAGGCGTTTCATCTGGAAGAGTTGCCATGTCCGCTGCATTTCTCAGAAGTTGATCCGACCAGTGACATACCATTCACGCGGACGGTTGTAGGTGCCATAGGTGACGCCGCCAGCGATCTGCCCTTGACCGGTCGTGAGGTAGCGCTCGTCGGAGAGATTGGTCACGCCGAAGGCCAACTCCCAGTTCTTGTCTGGAGCTCGATAAGTAATTGACGAGTTAAGCATGTCCGTTGCCGGACGGGCGATCAGCGGCGAGTTTTCGGTATCGTTGAACAGCGAGCTGGTGTGCGTGTAATCTACCGACAGCATCACGTCTCCGTGATCTCCGAGGTCGATCCGGTACTGCGGGCTGAAGGTGAACTTCCATTCCGGCGTTTTGGGCAGTCGTGAGGTCAGCGTCACGCCGGTCACGAACGGTGAAAGTTCAGTATACCGGGCGTGTGTGTAACCAACGCCAGCCGACAGCGTTAGATCGGGAACTGGCCGCGCGAGAAACTCAGCTTCGAAGCCATAAATCTCGGCAGTGCCGGCATTCTGCAATGTCGGGGAAGTGCCAATCTGGAAGTTGAGCTGAATACCCTTGTATTTGGTGTAGAAGCTGGAAAGGTTGAACTGCGCCTTGCGATCGGCAAACTCCGACTTCACACCGAGTTCCCAGGTCGTGGCCTTTTCAGGACCGAATGACGGCGCGGGCGTTCCGGCAGGCTGCGGCGCGGTGAGGCGCGTCGTCCAACCACCGGTCTTATAACCCTGCGAGAACGAACCGTAAATCATCACGCCATCGGCCGGCTTGAATTCGAGACCAACCTTCGGGGAAAAATTGTTGAAGGACTGCCTGAAACCGCCCGCCGGAGCCAACGGGTAGACCTGGGTGGGCACCGCTGGATTGGGGTAGCAGAATACGCCAGGCGGAATGCCGATCAAAGAAGGGGCAGCCTGTCCGACCGAGCACAATGCCGCTTGAGACGCCGCATCGACAATATAGTAGCCATTCATCTTGTAGAAGAAGCCATTGGCATCTTGCTGCAAGCCGGTAAATCGCTTGTTTTCATGCGTGTAACGCCCGCCGAGCGTAAGGCTAAAGGTGTCCGAAATCTTGAAATTCAAGTGAGCATAGGCGGCATAGTTCTTCGTCCCGAGGAAATTCTGTCCATCGATCTGGAGTAAGCCAGCGGGAAAGGTCACCAAGTCATGAAGGTTGCCGCTCTCATTGAAATAGTAGAGCCCCAACACATAAGTCAGGCGGTCCTCCATGGTCTCGCCAGTCAGTTGCAGTTCCTGACTGAACTGCTCCTGATTCATATCGAACGAAGTTTGAAGGAACGGCAGTGGCGAACCGTCTTCGTCCTGGGCCGATTGCCAGTGAAGCTCGCGATAGCCGGTAATCGACTTCAATTGCGCTGAGCCCAAGTCCCAATCGATGACGAGTGACCCGCCATAGTTGCGCAGTCGCGAGAAGCTGTTTCCGGTCGCGTAGGTCTGATCGATGTCACTGGAAATGAACTGGTCGCCATAGAACAGGCTTGGATTGGTCAAGCCGAGTCCGCCGAGACTGGTGCCATATAGGATGTTATTGCAAACCCCAGTGGTCGCGAACGGCGGCAGCGCACCTGCAAGGCACCCGTTGTAGAGCGGGCCAAAAACATTGCTCGGATCGGCCGGATTCGTGTGCGTCTTGATTACGGTCGACGCCACACCATTGTTGTCCTGATGCAGATAGTCGCCTGTCAGCGTCACGGAAATATCGGGCGTGGCTTCCCACAGGAGTTTGCCACGAAGGGTGTACTGGTTCTCGCCCCCGAAACGGCTGGGATGCTTGGTTCCGAAAGACGGAAAGGCATCCGCAATCACGCCATTGGCGAAGCCGGGAAAATTGACGAGCTTCTGGTAGCCCTCATTGTTCTTGGTCGCAAAACTGAATGACGAAAACAGCGTGTCAGAGATCGGGATGTTCACCATGCCCTTTGCGTCAATGCGATTGAAGCGGCCGGCGGAAACTTCAAGCTTCCCGCCGAACTCCTTGGCCGGACGCCGCGTTACGATCGAAATCGCGCCACCGATTGTATTCCGGCCAAAAAGATCTCCCTGCGGCCCTTTGAGAATTTCAACGCGCTCGACATCGAGCAGGTCCTGGTTCGCACCAACCGAGCGGGCAAGGTACACGCCGTCGAGATAAACGCCGACGCCCGGATCAAGATTGAACGCAAAGTCGTTCTGGCCGATGCCGCGGATGAAGGCCGAAAGGACCGATGACGACCCCGAAAACGGCGTGCCGGCATCAAGTGACACGTTCGGCGCCAGATTGCCCATCGCCGTGACGTCTGAAATACCGCGTGACGAGAGCGATTCAGCGGTGAATGCGGTGATCGAGATCGGAACGTCTTGAACGTTCTCGGCGCGCTTCTGCGCCGTTACGATAATCTCGTTGATACCAGCATCTGCAGCTTGAGGGTCACTCTGGGCATGAGCGCCGGTTGCCGTAAGCGCAACCAACGCAACTCCGGCGGCGAGCGACGCCGAAAATTTCCTTACAGAATGAGCCCCTAGTGCCATATCAGATCCCCTCGTGGATTTCGGCACAATTATTTGTGCGCTACGTTCGCCCCACTTATGGCGGTCTTCGCAATGGAAATCTGCGCAGCAATGGTCCAAAAAATTTGCATTTTTGGAACCAATTTGCAATCTTGCGTGAACGATATGACGCGGAAAGAGCCAATGTTGAGGAAGGTGCGGGAATGAAGCTGAGCAAGCTTCCCCGCAGTGATGATGTGGTCCGGGTTTCCGGCGATGCTGCCCAATGGTCGCGCGCGCTCTCGTCCGTTTTCGTCGATCTCGAAGTCGAGCAACTCGATCCCCGACAGAAGCTTACGTCGCAGATACATCGCTATCCATTTGGTGATCTTACTTTTATTCGTGCCGTCACGCGCGGCGGAGCACACCTAGTCAAGCGCACGGATGCATTGATCCAGCAGTCCAACGACAACGTTTTCTTTATCGGATTTATGCTCGCGGGCGATGCTACGCTTTCGCAAGATGAACACTGCGCGGAGCTGCATTCCGGCGATATTGCCATTTTGGACAGCACCCGCGCATATGCCATCTTCGTTCCCCGCAGTCTTGATGCGCTTTGGGTCAGCGTCCCCCGCTACCGACTTGAGGGGCGATTGCACGCACTCTCCGACATTCTGGCCCAACGCATCGATGGCAGCACCGGAGCCGGTCATATTGCCTCGAGCATGCTGCGTGCTGCACTCGAAGAAGCGCCACGTATGCAATCCAGCCAAGCTAATAGGATTGCCAACCACTTGCTTGACCTCGTGAGTCTCAGCGTTGTCGGAAGAGTAGAAACTACACACGGTGATCGTGCAACGACCTATAGCACCTCAATGCTCCGCCGTGCTCAAGAGTATATCGAATTAAACGTCGATGACGAGGAACTGTCACCGGAAAAGGTCGCTTCTGCCCAGAATGTCAGCATGCGCTACATCAACAAGCTCTTCGCCCGAGAAGGTACGTCCGTCGCGCGCTGGATCAGAATTCGCCGACTGGAGCGTTGCCGGATGGATTTAGAAAATCCTGCCATGGCCAGTCGCACGATCAGTGAAATCGCCTACTCCCACGGTTTCGGTAATATCAGCAGTTTCAACCGTGCATTCCGCTCGCACTTCGGACTGTCACCGCGAACGCTTCGGAACCAGGATGGATGAAAGCCTGTCGATTCCGTTGCGTACAGAAGTCGTGTCCACCAAACCGGCAGAAGGCCAAATCTCGCGCACGGAAACAAGCTGCTGGGTACGTTCATGTATCGAAAGGGCACTTGCCTCGACCTCGGGGTGGTCGAAGATCGAGGTCCGAGGCTGCACCATTTCGCCTACACGCCCGCTACCGCAGAGCTGATTTTCACGACCTGCGATGGCCACAAGCGGCGCCCAAGGCACCAGTAGACTAGCCGGCGTTAGGCGGCTTCGAGCATCTCCAGTCGCCGAGTGAAATTGTCTGGCTGACCCTCATGCAGTTCGAGAAAGCGGTTGGCTTCTTTGACGATCCGCGCCTCGATTACCGCCTCGCGATCTATCCTCGACTGGGCGTGGAGCCACTCGGTGACTTCGAGCCAATCCCAAAGCGGGCTGTTCGAGGTGACGCGGGCGACGGGGTTGGGAAATCCCGAGCCGCGTTCGGCCTTGGTGTAGAGCGAGATCGCTTGGCGCGTGAGGCCGGAGCGTTCGGCGATGTCGCTGAGACTCACCAGATAGTCGGGTTCGACTCGTTCGACCTTGGCGCCCGTCTTGAGAATGTCCTCATAGGCCGACGCCACCGCCTTGGAGAAGGACACGGCTTCACGCGCGAACTCGGCGATGATCACGCCCTTTTGGAACGACAGGGTCGCATCGTCGCAGCCCGCCTCGAAGAAACGGTCTTCATAGCCTTCCAACTCGGGATCGAGACCGGAGGCGACAATCGTGAACTCGTGCGTCTTCATCTCAATCACTCCGCGCCCGGATGGGGGCACCGCGCCACATCACGCCGGATCGCCTTGGCATGGTTCTCTGCGTTGCGCGGAGTGCTCCACACCGAGACCATGCAGCCGTCCCGGTCAGCCCAGGGGCAATAGAGCCGCCCCCAGGCATGGCCGCTGATCGGAGCCACCCGCCAGCCCAGCGCTTCCGCATGGGCAACGGCTGCCTCGATCTCCTTGTTCGGATGGCGTGGTCTTGCCATTCGATCCAACTCCCTATCGTCTATCTGTTGACATTTGTCAACATCATTCAAGATTTGCTGCTACGCGGCTGCCCCAGCGCCGCCGCCAGTTGCTCGCCAACCCGATCTGCCGCGAGTTTCGATGGATCCATCTCGACATGGGCGTAGATCATCGTCGAGCGCATGTTGGCATGGCCGAGGATCGCACCGGTGAGTGCCAGCGCTTCGCCGCTCGATGTCGCGATCGCGCCCATGGTGTGGCGCAGCGTGTGCGGCGTGACGCCCTCCAGATTGGCCTTCTTGACGATCTTCGGCCAAACCTTCTTGGTGCCTTGGAAGAAACCCTCTCCGCTGTCGGCGGGGAAGACGAACTCCGAGTCCACGCTGCGCTGAATGGTTTTTAGCAGCTTGACTGCGGCAGCTGCCAATGGGCGCACCGACCGTCCGGTCTTGCTGTCCGCCAGCACGAGCAGGCCGCGTTCGAAATCGATCTCGTCCCATTTTAGTTCGGCGATCTCCTGGCGGCGGCACCCGGTCAGCACCCAGAGCCGGGTGATCTGGAGCGCCTTGAGGTTCATGCCCTCTGCCTCGAGTTCGTCCAGCGCCGTGCCCAGCTGCTTGATCTCGTCAATCGACAGGAAGCGCTCGCGGCGATTATCGGTCTTACGCACCACTGCCTTCTCGCATGGATTGGCCTCGACGATTTCGCGGCGGACGGCAAAGCTGAAGACCGCTGAAAGATCGCGGAACACCTTTCGGGCAGCACCATCGCCGCCCCGGACGACAATCCGCTTGCGGTGACCGATCTTGGTGTCGCTTGCAGACTTGCCCGTAGCGACGTCGCGGATGAAGCGCTCGATCTCGCCCACATTGACCTCAGACACACGCTTGCTCCCGAGAAGGGGAACGACATGGTGGCGAAGGCGGGCGATGGTGTAGGTCTTCGTCCGCTCCTTCATCGGCTCGCCCTGGCGTTTGCCGCGCTGGATGAAGCAACCTTCCTTCTCATACAGATCGATCAGCCCGGACATCTTGAGCTCGTCGCGTTTGGCGTTGCGCTTCATCGCGGGATCATCGCCCACGGTTGCTTCGGCAAGGATCTGCTGCGCCTTCTTGCGCGCCTGCTCGACGGTCACTGCGCCATAGCGCCCGACCGTGACATAGCGACGCGGCGCTGAGCGGCCGCCGCCATCGGCGCGGTAGCGCACGACAAAGGTCTTTACGCCCGAGGTGCCAACGCGCAGGCCGAACCCCGGAACCTGGCTGTCCCAAACGTCGTACCGTTTGTCCGACGGCGCGCAGCCATCGACGGTGCGCTTGGTCAGCACGGTTTGAGAGGTGTTACGCATGACAAAGCTCCGACTTGCCAAAGATGCTGCTGGCGTCCACATGGCGTCCACCGAACTGGCAATTGGTGGACACCAACCGGATGCTCTGGCGTAATCGGGATGTCAATAAAATTGCTGTTTTACAGGACTTTCGAGAAGGATTAGAAAAGTTGGCGTAGTCACGGCGGAGGCATTAGGTAACTTTGCCAAGGTTGGGGTCGAGGGTTCGAATCCCTTCGCCCGCTCCAGTTTTTCCATATAATTCAGTGAGATGACCGCCCTTCGGGCGAGGCGAAATTGCGCCTCCATTCTGTGTCGCCACCATGTCGCCACGCGACAAGCTATTTCCTACATATCCTCTAGGCGGATCGGCGATACGATAGACGCTTTTCAACGCCTGTCATTCGGCAGCGCCAGTTGCATAGGTCCAAGCTGACTCCAAACATCTGAGCGATCTGAGCCGCGCTTTTGCCGGCCCCTCGATGATGCAGCAAAGCAGCTTCTGGCAACAGCAACGCCGCTCCCAGCCAATCGGCTTCACTCTCCTGATCGTCGGAATAGTCGGAAAGCAAGACCATACCGCTTACCGAAGCTACCGCGCTGGCTGGAGCGTGGTCGAGCATTATATGAGCCAGTTCGTGCATGAGTGTAGCGCATTGCCGTGCCCGACTATGAATCGGATTTAGTACGATCAGTTTCATGCCGCGTTCGGCTAAGGTCATTCCAGACCAAGAGTCTGGGTCATTGACCATAAGCTGAGCGGCGTGTTCAACCGCTAGACCGAGTTCATCGGCTCCGCGCACTAGTACGCCCCGATGGGCTGCCGTCCTCCAAGGATCGAGAACGTCGATCTTTGCCAATCCAAGCTCGGCACGGACTGAAGCTGCAATCCGTTCCGATTCGGCTTTGAAGCCCCGACGCATTTACTGCTGCTGGAGAGTTTTGAGATGGGCGTCGAGAGCGTCCTGAGCAGCCAATATGAGCGCTCCAAGTGATGTGGCCGTATCCGTCGAGACCGTTTTTTTCTTTCGGAAATGAACGACCGCAGGACGTTCTTCCTGTGCAGTGCTAGTTTCGACCCCCAAGAACTGGGCTGGATCGATCTCTAGCCATCGACAGATTTTGGCAAAGGTGGCGAGGTCCGGCACATTGCCATTTTCGACGCGCGATAAAGTGGCCGGGCTCACGTTGGCTTCCAACGCAGCCGCTCGAATCCCTCTTCCTTCGCGCCTTCTACTAATTAGGCGCCCTAATTCTTCAATGGGAAGGCGGCCCTGATCCTCGATAGGAAGCGCCATATAATCTCCACGCGCTGACGGGTTGACTCGCCCGGCACCGACGTCCATAGTGTTGCACATGTAAGACAAGTCGTCTCATATATGAGACTGTCTTACCCATAAGACGGGGAATCATTTCCAAGGGGCTGAGTCAAGCCTTTCTGGCGGTTTCCGAGACGAAAGGTACGATTATGGCCGGTAAGAATCAGTATGTGGTTCGCAGAGGTGATGGTTGGGGCGTACGTGGCGAAGGTAACAGCCGCCTCACTGCGTCTTACGATACTCAGCGACAAGCCATCGAGCGTGGACGGGAAATCGCCCGCAACCAGGGTTCGGAACTTCGGATTCAGGGGAGCGATGCCAAGTTCCGCGAGGCATGGTCCTACGGGAACGACCCTTTCCCGCCGGAGGGATGATCCGAGTGGGCCGCACCCAGCGGGTGCGGCCATTTTTATGGAGAGCCAAATGCAGATCGATGGAGCTCTCGTACGAGAGCAGGGGATTACCTTCGCTGTCGTTGCAGTGAAAAAGCATGTGGTCGACAATCGTGCGCAAGCGCTGTCAACGGCAAGGAGTTTTGCCCCCTTGTTTCAAAATGTCCCCATTGTGCTGATGGGGCAGGACAGCACCGGTCGCGCGACCTTTTTTGGTCGGCAGGACATTGTCAGATTCCTTTCGCGCATCTCGCTCAACCGTCTGCCGTGGAAGCGTTACACCGTCTGAGGAACTGAAGATGGCGAGGCTCAGCGGACTTATGCCGATGGGCAACGGATAATCGCTTGGTTCAGGAGGAGTGAATGTACAAACCGCGAAAGATTCATCCACCCCGTCCACCTAAGCCGGTGGACCGCTTGCAAAACATGAAAACCATCCGGCCAATTGGCAAAACGAAGTGGGTCCGCGCCCATTGGCGTTATGATTACGACCGCCGACAGTGGGAGTGGGTCTTGGGGCACTGGGCAAAGTAGGAGGCGAGGGAATCTTCTGGACTGGCTCGACCGTCGCTCATTCGCGGTTGAGGCAATTGGGGATCACGCCCCCAGCCGATGCGGGTCGTTGGCGAACGGTGGCTTACCGTGAACGTGCCGGAAGGAAGCGATTAGCTCTGCCTCGACCTCGACGGGAACGCATCCCGGCGTCTCTTTCCATCCTACAATCAACTGGTCTGGGAACGGCAACTGCCAGATCAAGCGTCCGCCCCAATGCCCAACGGGCTTGCCTGCGCCAAAATCTGCATATTGCGTGAGACGACGGCGTAGCTGGTCGGCTTTCCCTATATAAACCACTTCTGCACCATCGACCCAGTTGGCAGTGAGCGCGTCCAACGCGACTGTCGGGTCTTTGCCTTTGAACCAACCGCCGCAACTGCGTTCGGAGAATGCTACCGGGCCTTCTGCATTGTAGGTGACGACATAAACTCCACCGGTAGTAGGACAGCCGCTCGTTCGAATGGCTGCGAATGGCAGCCAGCCGGTAAAGCCCGTTTTTTCAAGATTCGACCGCGTAAACATCATGGCGGCGCATAGCATATTTCCTCAGTGACGCAGGCTGTTTCAATGCATCTGCGTCAACTGGGACGATTCATGCGTGTCACGATTTCGCTGAAAAGCTCGGCTGCATCGCGGTTCAAGGCGGCTGCTATAGCCATGAACTCGATGACATCGATCCGCCGTTCGCCTCGCTCAATGTTGCTGATGTAGGACTGAGCGCGATCCAATCGCTCTGAAAGCTGCACCTGGGTCACGCCCTTCGAGCGGCGAACTTCACGAAGCGCACGAATGAAATCTTGGTGCTGTTTCGTGAAAATTGTCTTCGCCATGCCCTGCTGCCGAACGGGTTGGCGAATGAATTATATGCTGTTATCGAATATGCAGTTTTCTAATATTTGGGGCGAGACTGCGATGACGTGCGCAAGATGGCTGTGTCTGACACTGCCCGTTCTACTGGCTGCTTGTGGTGGCACGGCCAATTCGCAGCCCGATGCCAGTGCATCGGAATCAAAAGCAAACGAACCCTCGGAGGCAAAGGCTTCAATGGATCAACGCGTGCGTGACGCGGTGTTGGCCAAGCTGCGTGACCCGGATAGCGCCAAGTTTCGGAATGTCCGCAAGCTGGGCATGATTGGTGAAGGCGTTCCCGACAGCCCGGCGGTTTACTGCGGGGAAGTGAACGCCAAAAACGCAATGGGAGGCTACCCCGGATTTGTCCATTTCGCGGTGATGCCGCTGGGCGAGAATGGCGGAATCTCGATGGGCAAAGACCCGGTAAGCATCACAGATGAGAATGAACCGGCTAGCGCGATGGCCTACATGGCTTTTTGTCAGGATGAGAAGGGACGCGATCAGACTGGGCAGCCGGTAATGTTCTGAATAGGGGTAGCTTCCTATGTGAATAGCTACCCCTCTCGTGCCCATGGTTTTTGGGTAATGAATTGATAGGTAGTCGGTTCTACCTACTCAAGATTGATGTCGTTGTTCCATATCTCATCATGCGTGCGGGGTTTGTTGGGGCGCGCAGATTGCTCCTCATTTCATGGCTCGGGGCGTCGATCCACGCAAAGACCACCCGAAGGATGCCAGCATCCCATTTGTGCCAAAGAGTCATACTGCGGGCAGGGCTGGAATCTGAAACATGATTCCTCGGCGGTCTTCTAGTCATTTCGTCCTCTGCCAGAATGACGCAGACAGCGTTGCAGCCGTTTCATTTATGTTTGCATCGCTCAGCCCGTTAGGAAGCCCGACAAGTCCAAAGCGCCTGCCAGCGCGCGCGATGTCATTCCATCGTGTGAATCATCGGCATTCCACCGTTGTGCGACTCCCAGAGGCGGCAGAGCACGTCCCCCTTGAAAATGTTTCATCAAGATTTGGTCGTTGCGTCGCTGAGCAGCGCTGATGGCGGCTCTCAAAGCGAAATGTTCCCGAAGCGCATTTTTGGCGGGTCGCGTGCGAGCCACTTGAGGGCGTTAGGGGTGAGGATTGGGCGCGAAAAGGCTCGGGGGTAACAAGGGGGGACTTAGCCAAGACGCGCCTGCTCGCCGCCAAGGCATGGGCAGTTGCAAGATGTGCCTCCCGTCGTATAGCTGGACGGGTGCGGAGGGAGCATTGAAAAAACCAGAAGTTCATTTTGACGTTAGCGTTGGGTTAAAGCGCGTCCTCGGACGCGAGCTAATCACCGACGACGAAGTGGCCATCCTGGAGATGGTGAAGAACTCCTTCGATGCAGGAGCGAAGGATGTTCACCTTTATTTTGACTCAGAGCGAATCCTCGTAGTCGATGACGGCTCTGGCATGGATGAGGATGACCTGAGGAACAAATGGCTTTTCGTGGCATACTCGGCGAAGCGTGCTGCGAACGCTGAAGACTTTCGGGACAAAGCCGCAAGCCGCGGCTACCTTGCTGGCAGCAAGGGGATTGGGAGGTTTTCCTCCGATCGATTGGGTCAGGTTCTCACGCTGCAAACCAGGCCGAGAGGCAAGGCCGCGCAAGCGCACCGGCTAGAGATCGATTGGTCCAAATTTGAACAAGACGACCGCCAGCATTTTGAGACCATTCCTGTCGATTACGAAGCGATAGAAAAGTTCAGCCTTCCTCCAGAACTGAAGGAGCTGGAGGCTCGTCTCTCCAATGGGACAATCATTGAAATCACGAATCTGCGGAAGGTCTGGGATCGAGATGACCTTGTCTCGCTGAAGGCGACCCTCTCCAAGCTGATCAATCCGTTTGGCAATGAGGTGGATGAATTCTCGATTGAGATCACCGCACCAGCAGAGCGGGATGCCGACAACGCCGCAAAAAGGAAGGCGGAAAGAAGCAACGAAGAGGTCTCTTCTCGCGATATTGTGAATGGCAAAGTCGGAAATTTCATATTTTCGGCTTTACAGGATAAAACGACGTTCATCACGGTCAAGATAGAAGATGGTCGTATTCGTTCACAGCTCACAGACCGAGGCGAGGTTATATACGAGATAACGGAGCCAAACCCCTATACGAAATTGGAAGGAGCAGGTTTTTATTGTGAGCTATATTATCTAAATCAGTCTGCTAAGGTTACGTTTGCACGTCGCATTGGCCTTCCATCGGTTCAATTTGGATCAGTATTCCTGTTCCGAAATGGGTTTCGAGTTTACCCTGTTGGTGAAGCTGACTTTGATTGGTTCGGCTATGACCGTCGGAAGCAACAGGGCTACAGCCGTTTTCTCGGTAGCCGAGAGATAATTGGACGAGTTGATGTCAATGGCCCCGACGAAGAATTCCAAGAAGCGTCGAGCCGAAACCAGGGGCTCATAGATACGCCTTCAGTTCGTGAGTTGAAGCAGTGCTTTATGGAGCACTGTCTCAAGCGCCTCGAAAAGTATGTTGTTCCCGTGTCTTGGGCTGACAGTGCAGATGCTACTGCGGAAGACCTCTCTCGTCTTTTGACTGATCCTGGGAGAGCGCGCGTAGCGGAGGTAGTGGCCAAATTGATCGACAACGATGACGTTGAGCTTCTCCGGTATAGCCAAAGGCTGATTGGGATTCTTAACGAGCGTTCCGAGCGATTTGAAGCCTCTCTATCTAGTTTACGATCTATCGCAGAGAAGACCGACGATAGGAAGTTTCTGGATGGCCTCGCGAACGCTGAGCGACGCTTCGAGGAGCTTAAGAAGGCTGAGGCAGAAGCGCGAAAGGTTGCCGACCAGCAGCGCGCTGCCACGTTTCGGGCCACTGAGCGTGCTGAGAAGGCTGAAGCCAGAGCGGAAATCGACAGGCGTCGGGCGAATTTTCTTGAAGGCGCGGTGAGCCTCGATGTTCAGAAGGTGCTGAATCTACACCATCAGGTCACAATCTATTCCGTTGAATTGAACCAACAGATTGAGAACCTGATGCAGGACACACGCGGGAAAAAGAGTATTTCGCGTGATGAACTGGTCAGTGCTCTTGAGCAAATTTCCATGCTGAATCGCCGTATCGAATCTGCCACCAAGTTTGCGATGATGGCAAACTTTGATTTAGATTCGGGCATGGTAGAAACCGACCTGCCCAGCTTTATAGAGGAATATATAAACAAGATTTCCGTTCTTTCGGGAACGAAGCGGACCCGCGTGAAGGTGAGCAACGATCACTCAGGAATGCAGGCGCGGTTTAATCCTATGGATATTTCCATCGTAGTGGAAAACTTGATCAGCAATGCGAAGAAAGCGAATGCACGCGAGGTCGCATTTGAGATTTCTGGGAAAGATAGCAAAGCCGTTCTAATGAGCGTTACTGATAACGGCGATGGGCTTTCTCGCGATACGGACCCGAAACGCATCTTCGAAATGGGTTATACCACGGGACCAACTGGCTCTGGCCTGGGCTTATATCATGTGCGGCAGGTATTGGGAGAAATGAACGGAAGCATTGAACTTGACGAAGATCACGAGGGGCGTGGTATGACCTTCAAGATCGTTATTGCACCGCGACGGAAGTAGGCATGAGACTCGATTTTAATGTACTTTGGGTCGATGACCAGCCGGGCAATATGAACGCGTCCGTGCAAACTCTTCGGCGGGGAATGGCTGACGAAGGCTTCGACTTGAGGCATGTTTTTTGCTCAACCATGGATGATGTAAAAGCGCAAATTGCAGATGACGTCTTCCGTGATGAAATTGACCTTATTTTAGTGGATTGGGATCTTGGAAAGGACAAGCCAAGCGGGGAAGAGGTGATTGCCGAAATTCGCGAGACGGTGCCCTATAAGGACATCATATTCTATTCAGCGAATGCGAATGTAGCCCAGCTAAAACAGGCATCATATGCGGCTGGAAATGAAGGCGTCTATTTTGTTGTCCGCCCTGAGCTGGTGAATGAGGCCATACAACTCTTCCACACAATGATTAAGAAGGTGCTCGACTTAGATCACACCCGTGGCATCGTCATGGGGGCTACCAGTGACGTTGATCAAATGGCGCGCGAGTGTCTCGGCCTTGCCCATGATTTGTTGGATGATGCGGAAAAGGCTGGTGTACTTGACGAAATGGTCAAGCTTCTCAATGAGAAGGTGCCATCACTAGAAAAGCGCGTAGGCAAGCTTGTGGCCGATCCTCAAGTGAGTGTCATTTTGGCTGAACATGCGGTGTTCACCGCCAATGATGGGCTGCGAATTCTCGCAAGGCTTTTGGACCTTCCGAACTTCGAAGCGCAGAAACCGCATCAGGTTGGGGTGAAGCGCTATATCCAGGAGGTCGTGCCGAAACGGAATATCCTTGGCCATAAGGTGCTAACGCCAGAAGGTAAGCCAGCGGGAATTGCCGGGACGACAAGCGCGGAGGTCATATCAATCGATGAGATGCGCGCCCTCCGAAAACTCCTGCTTGAGCTAAGAAACGAGTTCAAGCTTCTGCACGGAACCTTCGCCCCGCCTTCGTAGCTGAGCCGGCGATGACGGCCCCAGTTTCGCGTTGGCAATGACTTCGGCAAGGGCTTCCCCGATTGCGCGTGCTGCTAACGGTGGCACAGCGTTAGCTACTTGGGTGAAACGCGGCACTTCGTGCTGCCTACGCTCTCCCCCGGTCGTGTACTTGCCTTCGAACTTGAACCAATCCGGGAAAGACTGGAGTCGAGCGTTTTCGCGAACGGTGAGGGTCCGAGGCTCTGCATAGTGCAAAAGATCGTCGGGCATGCTGGTGATTGTCGGCGAGGGCATGTCGGGGTCTAATACGCGCAGGGCTTGCTTCTTGAGGCCATAGCGGTGGCGAATATCTGCGCCGACACTCGTGTTAAGCCGTCCCTCAGCGTGACAAATCTCGATGATTTCGCCAAATCGTTTTTCGATTTCGGGGCGGTGACGGGCTAGCCGAAGATCGCTAACCAGCTTTGCGCCCACACCCATCAGCTTTTGATATGCGGTTCGGCGATTGCTAGGTACGATTTCCAAAAAGCCCTTTGTATCGGCGCTTGGCTTTGTCCCGCCCTTGCCTTTTTCGAGGTCGGAGATTGCTGACCACGCGGAAACGGGGGCTTGGAGCCCCTGATTTCGAAGAAACTTAGGCAAGCGGTCTTTGATGATGTCAAACGGGTCTATGTCACCAAGCGCAGGAACCATGGCGATCAAGAAATATCTTGTACGCTGCTGAGGTACGCCAAAGGCGGAGAGGTCTATCAAGCGCTCATGGACAACGTAGCGATCAGCAAGCAGCTCCCGTAGCTCCGTCGCATAATTGTTGACGGATTCATCCTTGCCGAAGTTCATGGTAAAGCCGCGCACGTTCTCCATCAGCACGATCTTGGGTTCGAGCAGGCGCACTAGCTCGACGTAGGACTTGAATAGCCGGTTTCGCGGATCATCGGCTTTGCGCCGCCCAGCCGATGAAAACCCTTGGCATGGCGGGCCTCCCGCCAGAATATCCACCTCATTGCGAAGGGCCACGAGATTGCTCCGGTATTCCTCGATAAGCTGGTCAATCGCGAAGTGTTTCTTCGGAAGCCATCTGGGCCAAGCAAACTTGCTCTTTGTATCGCGGTCGATAAGGTTCCTGCGAAGTGTTAAGAAGGCGAATTCGTCCTTCTCAATCGCAAAAAGTCCGTTTAAGCCTGCCTGCATCAAGCCTAATGAAAGCCCCCCACAGCCCGCAAAAGCATCAATAAATACAGGGTTTTGGTTGCGGCGCGCCATGCTTCCCCGATCAAAAGTTTTGAATCTTCATTATGCCCGTGATTTGAGCTGTTGGCCAGGCTCAATTTTCGCCGCATGTCAACAGTCGAAATCGTGCGTGCCAACGGCTGCTGCGCGTGACTGGCATCAGCAAATGGGCTAGCCTGACTGCACGCAGCTGAACGCTGTGCATCCTCGACTAACGCTGGAGGCAATATGGGTAGCGAGCTGCAACGCTGGGCTTTGGTGGAGCGGCAGTTCCTGAACGATGACGTAAAATGGCTGAAGGCAGGTGCGAAGCTGATTTCGCCGAGTGGCGAGGACATTAGCGCGTTGAAATTGGAGCAGCTTCAGGCCCGCCTCGAACACCTTCAGAAGGCTATTGATGGGGAGCTGGATTAGCATCCGTTGCTTGGAGGAAGTCCTCTATCCTTCCAAGCAACGCGACCATGTCGCAAAGCTCGCATTCCCAAACAACAAGAACGCGCCAGCCCATATCTACCAATGTTTCGGAATGCGTCCTGTCCCGCGCCTTTGTCCGCGCAATTTTCGTTTCCCAGTACTCCATATTGGATGTCGGGATTCGACCGGACGGGCATCCTTCATGATTGTGCCAAAAGCATCCGTGAACGAACAGCGCGGCTTGGTAACGCGGAAGCGTAATGTCGGGTTTCCCAGGCAGCTTCGGATCGTGCAGCCGAAACCGATAACCTCGCATATGTAGCATTGACCGCACGAGCTTTTCAGGGCGAGTGTCCTTACTCCGCACGCCACGCATGATCTTGCTGCGCTTTTCGGGTGAAACGAAGTCTACCATCGCTGCCGACCGCCTTCGCATCTCGGTTGTTGCATATGTTCTGTGAGACTACGCATTCAGGTGCTCTATCAGATCACGGCCTATCAGTGCTTCGCGTCGATAGGACTGCGCGATGCGCCTTGCTTCATCGAGAGAAAGTTCACCAATCAGTCCAATGGTTCGTTTGCGCAGCTTTTTCTCAGGGCGCGGGCGGTAATACACGACGTAGCTCCGATGGCCTGAAACTCGAACTCTGACGCCAAATCCCGGAACGTGGTTGTCCCAAGCCGTGTATTCCGATGTTCGGGGTTTCAGGTTGCGAATAGATTCTTCTGATAGTTCTGGACGGATCGCAACCTCGATTTCGGACCATGCCGATCCAGGTGGGAGCAGTAACTCGCCTGGATCACAGGCATATTCGCCAAGGTCATCGGAGGCCTTGCGCTGGTGAATCACGGGCAACTGATCTCGAAAGGCACGTATGGCGTAGGAATGCGGATAACCTTGCGCCCGCAATGCCCAATAGGCATCATTCTTGATGCGGGGATCACGGCATGACAGTGGACTGCGGCGCAGCCGCCGCGCCACTTGCTCAATGGTCGGATTCTTTCGGGCCTTCACCGTTGCCTCCTTCACATACGACATGTGCCGATGGGTTTCCCCACCGGCACACCAGTTGGGTTCTTATCGGTTAGTCGCGACGGATTTCGGCTGTCTCCGCGTCGAGAAAACGTCCGAGTTGGGGCACCGTTGCGGTGGTGTAGATCGATGGCCCGCATTTGGCATAAACGATGGCCCCATCACGCCCATTCGCACGAGCGCCAGCGATCTGGCTCCTGCGAACGAGGGCACCACCACCGTTCGCTGCGGGAAGAAGAACGAAGCCGTCGTTCCCCGTGGTTTCAAATTCATCCATGACTGTCTCCATGTTGCGTAGGTTGGCGGGAGAGCAATTTCTCCCGCTACTACCAAACCAGACCTGCTAAAGGTGTCAAACATCTGTTTTTATTACATAAACTGTTGGTCGTATTTGGCTCGGGCGGAGTCGATGAAGCCTTGCATTGCCGCTTCCTCACACAAGAGGCGGGTAATCTCATCGAAGCCGGGTTGCCCTGTATCGAAGGGGGATTCTTCCAAGTCCCGATCTTGCTCGAAGATGTCATCAAACCGCTTGCCCTGCGTGGTTGACGTGGAATCCAGTAGGCCAGAGCAGCGCTGCTCCACCCACATTTCGAGGTCGATCTGCCAGTAAAAGCAGTGCTTCCCAATCTTGAAATATGGCGGACTGCCGCCACGAGTGGCCATTGTGGCAAGGCTCGCCGCAGTGGTCCGAAGCCCATTTGCCCGTAAAAACCGGGCAGCTTCATCCCGGCTGTATTTGCGGCCTTTGTGCATTTGCGCCTCCAAATAGCTGAGGCGACGCCATTGCCGCCCTCCGAATATACCGGGAAATCGCAAAATCGACCAAGGCGGCCTATGTGCGGCTGTTACCGCGATCCGATTTCTCGTCCGCTACCAGCATTGCATTTGCGAATTTGCTGCCGACTGCTTCGACGGCATGAGCGGCGCTCTTGTCGATGACGTGGGCATATGTTGCCAGTGTCGTGCGCGGCCCCTTGTGACCCAAGATGGCCGCAACGGAGACTGCATCCACACCATCAGCCAAGGCGAACGTCGCCATCGCGTGACGTGCGTGATACCGAACGCGCCCCGGCAAGCCTGCCTTGGAGCGCGCTTGGTTCCATATCTTCTTTGCGCCCATGAAATGCCCGTCGCCTCGCGTGGCTGGGAACACATAGGGAGATTCGCCGCGATCAATTGCGGAAAGGATATTGACCGCCGCCTGAGCTAAGGGGCGGACTGAATAGCCGGTCTTGCTTTGGGTGAGCCTGAGGCACTGGTGATCGAAATCCACCTCGCCCCAAGTGAGGCCTTCGATCTCGCTCGGTCGTGCGCCGGTCAGTAGGATGAGCCGCAAGATGGCGATGCCAGCCGGGTTGCAGCCCTCCTCTTCCAACTCTGTCAATGCCTGCCCCATCAAGGTAAACTCGGCCGCGCTCAGGAACTCATGCCGCTTTCCGGCACGGGGTTTCCGTGCATGGGTGACGGGGTTCGTCGGCACCAAGCGCCTTTCGATGGCGTAGTTGAAGATGATGGAGAGATCGCTTGCGACTTTCAGGGCCGCGCCTTCGCCGCCGCGCACTTTGATGCGCCCGCGCTTCTTGGCGGAAGGGGCATCCTTTGCTGTCTCCCCCTTTGCGATACGCCGGATCATGTCGTTGACGTCATCGACGGTCACATCGCTGACGCGCTTCCGGCCCAAAATTGGGACAACATGATGTCTGAGCCGTGCCAGCATGTAGCTGCGGGTCAGTTCGTTCATCGGTCGGCCTGTGCGCTTGCTGACGGGGGCATCTGCTTCCCACTGATCGATGAACTCAGACAGCTTCATCTCCCGGCGCTTCGTTTGCCGGTCTGAAAGTGGGTCGGTGCCGCGCCGCACCTCGGCCAGTCGATCACGCGCAAGGGTTCGCGCCTGATCCGGGGTGAGTTCGCCAACGCGGCCAAGCGTCATGCGCTTCTTGGCGACGTTGCGCCCGCCGCCATCGGGCCGATATTCCAAGATGTAGGATTTGACGCCGCTGGGCATCACCTGAACGCCGAAACCCTTCAATTCGGTGTCGTAGTGGCGATAAGGTTTGGCGGTGGGCTTGAGGCCGTCAATGTGGCGTTTGGTGAGCTTTTCCGTTGCCATGCTGATATTTCCAAGTCGCCACCGTGTCGCCACGCCACGGTAAGTAATGGTTAGATTAAGATAGCCACCCTCATAGTGAAGCTAGCTTAATCTAACCATTAAGTCATTGAAAAATCAACTTTTCTGTTCGTCAATTTGTAAGTCTGGGTAAGTCACCGTAAGTCACGGTGAGAGGCATTACTGCCTTTGCCAAGGTTGGGGTCGAGGGTTCGAATCCCTTCGCCCGCTCCAGATTTCCGATGCAGATTCGGATAGTTAGCGAGGCCGCCGAGAGGTGGCCTTTGTTGTTTTTGGCGCTTGGGGAGCAGGCGGGGGAGCCGATTTGCGCCGCCTCCTCGAAATTTCGTCACCTAATCACTACCTAAGATAAGTTCGGCGGCGGGAGGCAAATAGTGGCGGAAATGAGCATTGCGGATCAGCTTGTGCACACGACTGTCCGCATCGAGTGCCAAGATGCAGGTGGACAGACCTCCAGTGGCACTGGGTTCTTCTTCAACTTTTGCCAAGACAGCGATGGTCAACACGTACCGGCGCTGATTACGAACAAGCATGTCATCAAGGGCGCGCAGATAGGTGTATTTCACCTCAACACTACGGGCGATAATGGCGATCCCGCGCATGGTGAGCACATCCCTGTTCCGATCACAGATTTTGAGAAAGGTTGGATTCCACATCCTGAGGCGGACGTGGACTTGGCAGCGTTTCCATTGGCTCCGATCTTTGAATGGGTCTTTCAGACTCGCGGTAAGCGAGCTTATCTAAAGAGCGTCAATCGCGAGTTCATGGCTCTGGCAGATGATTTGAATGAATTGTCAGCCGTGGAAGACATTGTGATGGTCGGCTACCCCAACGGCTTGTGGGACGCGCGCAACAATTTCCCTATTGTTCGTCGGGGGATTACCGCCACGCCTCCCTACGTTGATTTTGAAGGCCGGAAGGAATTCATGATCGACTGCGCTTGCTTTCCAGGATCAAGCGGCTCGCCAGTTTTCTTGTATAACATCGGCTCCTACGCCAACAAGGGCGGTGGGATTTCTCTGGGCGGACGAGTGAAATTTCTTGGCGTGTTGTGGGGTGGCCCACAACACACCGCTCAAGGGGCGATTCGGGTTGTGCCGATCCCAACTCGTAATGAGCCGATAGCGTTTTCACGAATTCCCAACAATCTTGGCTACTGTATCAAGGCCGAAAAGCTACTCGCCTTCGAGGAGCACTTCGAGCGTCTACTTAAAGCTGAGAAGGCCGCGAAGGAAAGCGGAGACATCGGCAGCGGACCCGAAACAGCAGCCTAGCCTATGGGCCGCTTTTTGCCCTTCGTTCCAGCGCGCGAACGATCTCCTCATCCACTCTATGTCGAGCTCTCGATCCATTCCGCAATCTTCTTTTTCGTCTCATCACGTCGCACACGGGCGTCGGCGAGGCTCACCTGTGGCCATCCGCCGAGGTGAAGGGTCTTCTGCTTGTCCAGGAACCGGTATTTGAAGCGCCAGAGCTTCGAGCCATTGGGCTGAATTTGGAGAATGAGCCCTTGAGAATCGCTCAGGGTCCAAGCCTTTCCCCTTGGCTTGGCGGCATTGATCTGGATGTGGGTCAGCATGGTCGTTTTCCCAGCAAGGCCGGGTCGATCCGAGGGCAACAAAAACAGCAACATTTTGTGGTTGCTGCTGTTGCCCTTGCCAGATTTCGCCGGACGGTGTCTGGCGATTCTCGGTCAAGAAATGCTGTAGAACCAGCCGCTTACTGGACGTCTCTGGACGTCGCCAGAGACAGTAGTGGTGCCCAGGAGAGGACTCGAACCTCCACGGCCTTGCGACCGCCAGCACCTGAAGCTGGTGCGTCTACCAATTCCGCCACCTGGGCACGGGGTAGGCGGCGGCGATTAGCGGGGGGTGGGGGCGTTTGTCAATTGCTCTTCGTCCGAAATTTTGATTCATCGCTCGCCTTTGCGGTTGTCAAGATGATCGCTCCTGTTGCAAGGGGGCGCCACGGCCATGGAAGGTCAGGCCTATTCCTAGGGAGCGCGCGGCGGACATGCAGTATAAGCTGGTGACTATCTTTGGCGGTGGCGGATTTCTCGGCCGTTACGTGGCGCAGGAACTGCTTGGAAAGGGCGCGCGCATCCGCGTTGCGGAGCGTAATCCCTCAGACGCCATGCACATCCGTCCCTTAGGAGGGCTTGGCCAGGTGCAGTTCGTCGCGGCCGACGTTACAAAGCCGGCTACGCTTTCCCGCGCTGTGGAAGGGGCCGACGCCGTCATCAACCTGGTCGGAATATTGAAGGGCGACTTTTACCGCGTCCATGTCGAAGGCGCTGGCAATGTCGCGCGCGCGGCAGCTGCGGCAGGTGCATCGGGCCTTGTCCATATTTCGGCCATCGGCGCTGATCCCAAAAGCCATTCCGAATATGGCCGAACCAAGGGCCAGGGCGAGGAAGCCGTTCAGGCCGCCTTTCCGCGGGCCAGCATAATCCGGCCCTCGCTCATATTCGGGCGGGAGGACCAGTTCACCAACCGCTTTGCCGGCCTGATCCGCGCAGCGCCAATCGTTCCCATCATCGCCGGCAAGACGAAGTTCCAGCCGGTCTACGCGGCTGATGCCGGCAAGGCGATTGCCCTCGCTGCGCTGGAGCCGGAAAAATATGGCGGCAAGATCCATGAACTTGGCGGCCCGCAGGTGATGAGCATGGAGGAAATCCATCACTGGATCGCCAAGGAAACCGGGCGGCACCCCAATTTCCTGGCCGTGCCCGACGCGCTTGCCGATCCGCTGATTGGGCTTACCGGCTGGCTGCCTGGCGCGCCGATCACGTCCGACCAGTGGAAGATGCTGCAGCACGATAACATCATGTCGCCTGCTGCGAAGGGCCTCTCCGCCTTCGGTATCGATCCCACGCCCATGGCCGCCGTCGTGCCCGCTTGGCTGGTCCAGTACCGCAAGCACGGCCGGTTCTCGACACACGCCTCGGCCTGACCCCTCTCCGCTCGGGCTGAGCCTGTCCAAAGCCCCTGCCTCCAGATGAAAATAGCCCTGCGGCAGGCGCAGGGCCAAGGATGGGAAGCGTTTGCCGATGGACAATGACATCCTGACCGTCATTCTGCTTGGTATTGTCGAGGGACTTACCGAGTTCATCCCCGTGTCTTCGACCGGCCATCTGGTCTTGGCAGGCGAACTGCTGGGCTTTGAAAACAAGGCGTCGGGGACATTTGAGATCGTCATCCAGCTCGGCGCGATTCTCGCGGTCCTTGTGCTTTATTGGAAGCGTTTCTGGGACGTGCTGTTGGGCCTTGGCCGCGCCAATCCGGCGGCGATCGCCTTTACCCGCAATCTGGCGCTTGGTTTCCTGCCATCAGCCGTGATTGGCCTTATTATCTACAAAATGGTGAAGGCGATGCTGGAGACGCCCATCATCACGGCCATCGCGTTGATAGTGGGCGGCATTGCCATCCTGGCGATCGAGCGCGCTGTCAAAAAGCCCCACACCTTCCTTGTGGAAGGAATGGGCTGGAAGACCGCGCTTGGCATCGGCATCATTCAGTGCCTGTCGATGATCCCGGGCGTAAGCCGGTCGGGCGCGACGATCATGGGAGCGCTGAGCCTGGGCGTCGAGCGCAAGACGGCAGCGGAGTTCAGCTTCTTCCTTGCCGTGCCCACCATGCTCGCTGCTTCGGCCTATGACCTTTTGAAAACGGGCGCCTCGCTGGGCGAGGATGATTGGACGGCCATTGCCTGGGGCTTCATTGTGTCCTTCGTGGTCGCCGTGGCCGTTATCAAATGGTTCATCGCGGTCGTAAGCAAATTCGGCTTCGCACCCTTCGCCTGGTACAGGATCGTGGCGGGAAGCATTGCATTAGTGTGGCTTATGGCTAAATAGGCCCGATACGGACCTATATCTTTGAGCGAGATGAACAAACGGTTCAGAAAAGACGTTGGACCGTTCCATATAAGGTCAGTTTTGTTGACCTAATATCCAAATTTCCCGTGACTCCTGCGGCGCTTCAAGCTATAGGCCCGCGCAACAAGGAGTGACGAGACATGGCCGAAAACCCCATGCTGAAGTTCGTAGGCACCGGACAAGCTTATCCGGAAAAGCGCGCAGCTACTGAGCGCGCGGCGGATTTCAGCGAGATTTCCCGCAGCTTTGCACTGGAGAAGGCAGAGGAGCAATCCTCGCGCTGTTCCCAGTGCGGCGTGCCTTATTGCTCGACTCACTGCCCGCTCCACAATCATATCCCCGACTGGCTGCGGCTCACTGCTGAAGGCCGCCTGCGGGAAGCCTATGAACTCAGCAACGCCACCTCCACCATGCCGGAAATCTGCGGCCGTATCTGTCCGCAGGATCGCCTGTGCGAGGGCAATTGCGTCATCGAATTTTCGGGCCATGGCGCGGTCACCATTGGCTCGGTGGAAAAGTTCATCACGGACACTGCCTGGAAAGAAGGCTGGGTCGAGCCGCTGGTGCCTGGCGCGGACCGTGGGCAATCAATCGGCGTCATCGGCGCGGGTCCTGCCGGACTTTCCACTGCGGAATATCTGCGCAAGGCCGGCTATGAAGTGCATGTCTATGACCGGCACGACCGCATGGGCGGCTTGCTGACCTATGGCATTCCAGGCTTCAAGCTGGAGAAAGACGTCGTCCTGCGCCGCGTCGAGCGGCTCGCACAAAGCGGGATCGTCTTCCACGAGAATTTCGAAGTGGGCCGCGACGCGACCATGGACGAGCTGCGCAAGCGCCATGATGCGATCTTGATCGCGACCGGCGTCTACAAGGCACGCGACATCAAGGCTCCGGGCGTCGGCACTGCGGGCGTGGTGAAGGCGCTCGACTATCTCACCGCCTCCAACCGCAAGAGCTTTGGCGACGAAGTTCCTGCCTTTGAGGACGGCTCATTGAACGCCAAGGGCAAGAATGTCGTGGTCATCGGCGGCGGCGACACGGCGATGGATTGCGTCCGCACCGCCATCCGCCAAGGTGCGAAGTCAGTGAAGTGCCTTTACCGCCGCGACCGGGAGAACATGCCCGGCTCGCAGCGGGAGGTGGCGAATGCCGAGGAAGAAGGCGTCGAGTTCGTCTGGCTTTCCGCCCCGATCGCGTTCGAGGGCACGGAGCATGTGACTGGCGTCAAGGCCACCAAGATGCGCCTCGGCGCTGCCGACGCCAGCGGCCGCCGATCGCCAGAGCCTGATCCCGGCACGGAATTCACGATGGAGGCTGACCTGGTCATCAAGGCGCTGGGCTTTGATCCGGAAGAGCTGCCCAAGCTCTTCGGCTGCGACGACCTGGCCGTCACCCGCTGGGGCACGCTGCGCGTGGATCACCGCACGATGATGACCTCATTGGACGGCGTCTTCGCGGCAGGCGACATCGTGCGTGGCGCCTCGCTGGTGGTCTGGGCCATTCGCGACGGGCGCGATGTGACCGAGCACATGCATAAATATTTGAAACAAAAGGCAAGAGAAAAACGGGAAGAGCGAGTGGCCGCCTAAGCCGTTCCCCCGGGCGTCCCGAGTGTGTCGAGGGACGTTGTTGCCAAGCCAATGTGTCTCGACTTCGCTCGACACGAACGGCAGTTGAAATGTTTTTGACCGGAAGGGTCTTTAGGATGACCAACGAAACCGAACGCCTCCGTCTCGCCCAAGGGGGCATGTATCGTCCCGAGTTTGAATCCGACGCATGCGGCGTCGGCCTGGTGGCGGCGACGGATGGCAAAGCCAGCCGCCGGGTCGTGGCCTCGGCCATCGACGCGCTGAAGGCCGTATGGCATCGCGGTGCCGTGGACGCTGACGGCAAGACCGGCGACGGTGCGGGCCTCCATGTCGACCTGCCCGTCCGCTTCTTTGACGATGCCATTGCCGACAGTGGTCACAAGCCGCTGCCCAACCGCCTTGCGGTGGGTATGGTGTTCCTGCCCCGCACCGACCTCAGCGCGCAGGAAACCTGCCGCACTATCGTCGAAAGCGAGATCATCGATGCTGGCTACACCATCTATGGCTGGCGGCAGGTGCCCGTTGATGTCTCCGTCATCGGCGAGAAGGCGCAGCGCACGCGGCCTGAGATCGAACAGATCATGATCGCGGGTCCGATGCCCGAGGAGCAGGACCAGGCGGAGTTCGAAAAGGACCTCTATCTCATCCGCCGCCGGATAGAGAAGAAGGTGATCGCCGCGCAGATCAATGACTTCTATATCTGCTCCCTCTCCTGCCGCTCGATCATCTACAAGGGCCTATTCCTCGCGGAATCGCTGTCGGTCTTCTACCCGGACCTGCAGGACGAGCGCTTTGAAAGCCGCGTCGCGATCTTCCACCAGCGTTATTCGACCAACACCTTCCCGCAATGGTGGCTCGCGCAGCCCTTCCGCACACTGGCGCACAATGGCGAGATCAACACCATCCGGGGCAACAAGAACTGGATGAAGAGCCACGAGATCAAGATGGCCTCGCTGGCCTTTGGCGAGCATAGCGAGGACATCAAGCCGGTGATCCCGGCGGGTGCCTCCGATACCGCCGCGCTCGACGCCGTGTTCGAGGCGATCTGCCGCGCCGGGCGCGACGCACCGACGGCAAAGCTGATGCTGGTTCCTGAAGCATGGCAGGGCAACAGCGAACTTCCGGACAATCATCGTGCGATGTATCAGTACCTCTCCTCGGTGATGGAACCTTGGGACGGTCCCGCCGCGCTTGCCATGACGGACGGCCGCTGGGTTGTCGCTGGCATGGACCGCAACGCGCTGCGTCCGCTGCGCTACACGCAGACCGCCGATAATCTTCTGATCGTCGGTTCCGAGGCGGGCATGGTCGTGGTTCCGGAAAGCACCGTCATCTGCAAGGGCCGCCTTGGCCCGGGAGAAATGATCGCAGTCGACCTTTCCGAAGGCGAAATCTACACCGACCGGGAGATCAAGGACCGGGTGTCGGGCGAGCGGCCCTATGCCGAAATGGTGGGGAACTTCAAGACCTTCAACGACCTCGCTCCAGCTTCCTCTGATGCGACGCCGCGCTGGAGCAAGGAGGAACTGACACGGCGGCAGATCGCGGCCAACATGACGCTGGAGGATATGGAGCTGATCCTCGCGCCGATGGTCGAGGACGCCAAGGAAGCCGTAGGCTCGATGGGCGACGACACGCCGCTCGCGGTCATTTCCGACAAGCCGCGTACGGTCAGCCATTTCTTCCGGCAGAATTTCAGCCAGGTCACGAACCCGCCGATCGACAGCTTGCGTGAACGCTATGTGATGAGCCTCAACACGCGTTTCTCGAACCTGGCGAACATCCTGGAAGATCGCAGCCGGAACGAGGAAGTTCTGGTGCTTGACAGCCCGGTTCTCACCTGTGCCGACTGGCTGCGGCTGAAGGCCTATTTCGGCGACGCAGTGGCCGAAATCGACTGCACCTACCCCGCCGATGGCGGGGCGGAGCAGCTGCGCGGCGCGATCACCCGCATCCGTGAGGAAGCGGAGAAGGCCGTGCGCGAGGGACGGACCGAAATCTTCCTGTCTGACGAGAATGTCGGCGAGGAGCGCATAGGCATGGCGATGATCCTTGCCGCCGCGGCGGTCCACACGCATCTCGTCCGCAAGGGGCTGCGCAGCTATGCCTCGATCAACGTCCGCTCGGCCGAATGTCTCGACACGCATTATTATGCGGTGCTGATCGGTGTCGGCGCGACGACCGTGAACGCCTATCTCGCCGAGGCATGCATTGCCGACCGCCATGCGCGCGGCCTGTTCGGCAAGATGGACCTTGCGGCCTGCCTCGAGCGTCATCGCACGGCGATCAATGAGGGGCTCCTCAAGATCATGTCGAAGATGGGCATCGCCGTCATTTCGAGCTATCGCGGCGGCTATAATTTCGAAGCCGTCGGCCTCAGCCGCGCGCTCGTCAACGATCTCTTCCCCGGCATGCCGTCGAAGATTTCGGGCGAAGGATATGCCTCGCTGCATCTGAATGCGAAGCTGCGCCATGACACCGCCTATGACAGCGCGGTCGTGAACCTCCCCGTGGGCGGTTTCTACCGTCAGCGTGCAGGGGGCGAAGCTCATGCCTATTCGGCGCAGCTCATGCACCTGCTGCAGACAGCGGTCGCGACAGACAGCTACTCCACCTATCTGCAATTCTCGCGCGGCGTGCGCGACATGCCGCCTGTTTATCTGCGCGACCTGCTCGAGTTCAACTATGCGCAGGAATCGATCGCAATCGACGAGGTGGAGGCGATCACCGAAATCCGCAAGCGCTTTGTGACCCCCGGCATGTCCTTGGGCGCCCTCTCCCCAGAGGCGCATGAGACGCTTGCCATTGCGATGAACCGCATAGGCGCCAAGGCCGTCTCGGGCGAAGGCGGCGAGGACAAGTCGCGCTACACGCCCTATGACAATGGCGACAACGCCAACAGCTCGATCAAGCAGATCGCTTCGGGCCGCTTTGGCGTCACCGCCGAATATCTGGGCGCGTGCGAGGAAATCGAGATCAAGGTGGCCCAAGGCGCCAAGCCCGGCGAGGGCGGCCAGCTTCCCGGCTTCAAGGTGACGGAGTTTATCGCGAAGCTCCGCCATTCGACGCCGGGCGTCACCCTCATCTCGCCCCCGCCGCACCACGACATATATTCGATCGAGGATCTGGCGCAGCTCATCTATGACCTGAAGCAGATCAATCCGCGCGCGCGGGTCTGCGTCAAGCTGGTGAGCCAGGCGGGCATCGGCACCGTGGCGGCGGGCGTTGCCAAGGCGCATGCAGACGTCATCCTTGTCTCCGGCCATGTCGGCGGCACCGGCGCTTCCCCGCAGACGTCCGTCAAATATGCCGGGACCCCCTGGGAAATGGGCCTTTCCGAGGTCAATCAGGTGCTGACGCTCAACGGCCTTCGCCATCGGGTGAAGCTGCGGACGGACGGCGGCCTGAAGACCGGGCGCGACATCGTCATCGCTGCGATCCTGGGCGCTGAGGAGTTCGGCATCGGCACGCTCAGCCTCGTTGCGATGGGCTGCATCATGGTGCGCCAGTGCCATTCGAACACCTGCCCCGTGGGCGTGTGCGTGCAGGACGAGCGCCTGCGTGCCAAGTTCACGGGCACGCCGGAGAAGGTCATCAATCTGATGACCTTCATCGCCGAGGAAGTCCGCGAGATCCTGGCCCGCCTCGGCTGCCGGAGCCTCGACGAAGTGGTCGGTCGCACCGAGCTTCTGAAGCAGGTCAGCCGTGGCGCGGAGCATCTCGACGATCTCGATTTGAACCCCATCCTCGCCAAGGTGGACGCAAGCGAGGCGGAGCGCCGCTTCAGCCTGGCGACCTTCCGCAACGAGGTGCCTGACAGCCTCGACGCACAGATGATCTCGGACGCAAAGGCCGTCTTCGAGCGCGGCGAAAAGATGCAGCTTACCTACACGGTGCGCAACACGCACCGCGCCGTCGGCACGCGCCTCTCCTCGATGATCACGGAGAAGTTCGGCATGTCGAACCTTGCCGATGGCCATGTCCATGTCCGCCTGCGCGGTTCGGCGGGCCAGTCGCTCGGCGCATTCCTGTGCAAGGGTATCAGGCTCGAGGTTTTTGGCGACGCCAACGATTATGTCGGCAAGGGCCTGTCGGGCGGCGTGATCTCCGTCCGGCCGATGGTCTCCAGCCCATTGGAAAGCCAGAACAACACCATCATCGGCAACACCGTCCTTTATGGTGCGACCGCGGGCAAGCTGTTCGCGGCGGGCCAGGCGGGCGAGCGCTTCGCCGTCCGCAATTCGGGCGCGCAGGTGGTGGTCGAAGGCTGCGGCGCGAATGGCTGCGAATATATGACCGGCGGCACCGCCGTCATCCTTGGCCGCGTCGGCAGCAACTTCGGCGCGGGCATGACCGGCGGCATGGGCTTCGTGCTTGATGCCGACGGCAGCTTCGAACGCCACGCCAACCCCGAAAGCATTGTCTGGCAGCGGCTGGACAGCGCCCATTGGGAAGCTGTGCTAAGGTCCCTCATCGAGGAACATCACGCCCATACCGACAGCAAATGGTCGGGCGCGATCCTGCACGACTGGGACCGCCGCCGGAATGATTTCTGGCAGGTGTGCCCCAAGGAAATGGTCAACCGGCTGGCTCATCCGCTCAGCGACAAGGCAGAGGTAGTCGCGGCGGAGTAATCTGCCGGGCGCTGCTTGCCGGTTTTCTCAGAGGATTGTTGCTACATTCGATAGGAACTCGAAAATGCAACAATCCTCTGACGGGCGGACGCTTCTTCTATAACCAAGGCTTTACAGCCATTGCTGAATAGCCAAAGCCCTCCCCTCTTCTATGCTGCGCAAAAAGAGGGAGGGTTGCTACTTTGGCGGAGCTGTTTCATCCGGCCCTGCGCGTGTGGATCGCGCGGCGGCGCTATGTCTTGGCAGGCCGGAAGAGCCTGCGCAATTTCGACTGGGAAAAGGGTGTGTGGATCATTCCGGCGAAACGCACAGGGCGGTTGCCGCCCTGGCTGTTTGCGGGGCAGATGGCGACCGGTCTGGCGGGATTGATGCTGTTCAGCCTTTCCTTCGACAGTATGCGGCATGCGGCAAATGATCTTGCACGATCGGCAGCGGCAAGCATGGGCTTGGAAAGCCAAAGCTGCGCCCCCGGAAATCCCCTGCCCCTCCGCTTTTCATCGCCGTAGTAAGCCTGCGGGCATTCTCAGTACCCTCCGCCACCTGCAGTCTTTCGGCAAATCGAACAATAGCACCGCATGAACGGAGCTACAGCTACTTGCGCAAAACCGGAATCACCCGTTCGTCCCGAACGTGATCGATCGACGCCCCGCTTGACGCAAGCGTGTTTCGACTTCGTTCGACACGAAAAAACCGTGATGCAGGCTAAGAGCACGTCGCTTTAGGTAGGTCGCGTCCTGATTGGCCTGCGGTGCGAAGGGAACCAGGAACACAGCGACAACGGCTCAATTTCGCGGTTGACAGCGAAAACAGCCCCATTTATGCGACCGATTTGCAATAGCAAATATAAGGGGATCCATGTTCTTTTCAGCTGCCTCGCGCGCGTTCTGCGCCACCGTTTCCCTCGTCTCGATAGCGGCGTCGAACCAAGCCTCTGCTGCTGAAGCGGACGAACGGCCCGACATCGTCGTCAATGGGGCTTCCCGGGATTATGGGGTAAAGGAGGTCAGCGCGATCAAGATCGACGCGCCGTTGAAGGACATTCCGCAAACCATCGATGTCGTTACCGAAGCGGTGATCCGGGATCAACGCGCGCTGTCGATCCAGGACATTCTCAAAAATGTACCTGGCGTTGGCTTTTCCCATGGAGATGGCCAGCGTGACCAGGTGTCCATCCGTGGCTTTTCCGCCATCGCCGACCAGTTCGTCGACGGATTGCGCGATGACGCGCTCTATTTCCGCGATCTTTCCAACATTGAACGGGTGGAGGTGATCAAAGGGCCGGCGTCGGTGCTTTTCGGACGCGGCTCTTCCGGCGGTCTGATCAACCGCATCACCAAGAAGCCGGGCGTCAATATCGGCGAGGTTGCGGTCAGCTATGGTAGCTGGGACGACCGGCGCGCCGAGGCCGATCTCGGCCTGGCCCCCGAGGGCGGCTTTGCAGCCTTCCGCCTGACCGGCGCGATCGAACGCGCCGACAGCTTTCGGGACCAGCAGTTCCTGAAGCGCGAAGCAATCGCTCCATCCGCGTCGTTCAACCTTGGCGAAAGGACACAATTGCTTGTCCAGGGCGATTATCTGCGCGATCGCCGCGTTACCGACTTTGGGATCCCCGCCTTTCAGGGCCGTCCTGTCGATGTGCTGCGTTCAACCTATTATGGTTCGGCGAACGCAAAAAAGGACGATTACAGCCAATCGCGCGTCTATTCCGGGACAGCGACGCTCAGCCACCAGATCAATGACAACACCAGCATCCGGAATGCCTTCCGCTATTATGATTACCGCCTGGACCGGCAGAACACCCTCCCCGGCTCGGTGAATGAGACGGCACGGACGGTCTCACTCAATCGCTCGACCGTGGACCGTAACGAGCACGGTTGGTTCAACCAGCTTGAGCTCTCGCACAAGATCAGCTTTGCGGGAGCCGATCACCAACTGTTGTTCGGCGTCGAAGTCGGCCGGCAGGTCAAGGATGTGCTGACCTTTTCAGCAAGCGGCATTGCCACCGTCGATCTGTTCAACCCAGTGCTGCCCGTCATCACCACCAACGGCACGCTCGCCAACGACAACCGTGGCATCTTCAATACGCTTGGCTATTATGTCCAGGATCTGGTGTCGATCGGCGATCATCTGAAAGCGCTGGTCGGCGCGCGCTACGACAGGTTCAAGCAGTCGACAGACAACCACCTGCTGAACATAGTCCCTGGCCAAAAGCATCTGTCTCGAACCGACACCAATTGGAGCCCCCGCGCGGGACTGATCTGGCAGCCGACCGAAAGCCAGTCTTACTATGTCTCATGGAGCAAGTCGTTCCAGCCTTCAGGCGAGGCTTTCTCGATTGCTGCCAATAATGCCGATATTGCACCGGAGAAGACGACCAACACAGAAGCCGGGGCCAAGTTCAATTTCTTTGATGGCCGGCTTGGCGCTACCGTCTCCCTGTTCAACCTGCGGCGCTCCGGCATCAAGGCTGCCGACCCCGCGGTGCCGACAGTCCTGATCCCTATCGGCGTCCAACGCACCCGCGGCATAGAGCTGACGGGGACGCTCAATCTGGAGAATGGTTGGCGCGCGATCGCTGGTTACGCCTATCTGAATGCCAAGATCGTCGATTCGGCGGATTCCAGGCTGATCGGCAAGCGGGCGACGATTACGCCTCGCAACGCCGCAAACCTCTGGGTGACCAAAGATTTCGGTGATCGTTTCGGTCTGGGTGCCGGAGCGAATTATATCAGCGACCGCCGCGCCGACCCCCTTAACACGGTCACCCTGCCAAGCTATTTCACCATGGACGCGATGGCCTGGTATCGCCTCGGGCCGGTGACAGCGCAGGTCAACGTCACCAATGTCTTTGACAAGCACTATATTGTGTCCGGCCACGGTACGAGCCCCCACCTGAACCTTCCGGGCGCGCCGCGCGCAGCCATGCTGACGCTGCGCTACGCCTTCATGGGTCAGAAGCAGTAAACTGATACGGGCGCTGTCTCAGCAAGGCAGCGCCTGGGACGTCCAGAGCGACGGATGACTTATGAAATGGATATTTGAATCCTGTGACCTTGCCGCTCTACGGTGAGCTGGTTTCCATGTGCCTCCTTCATCATCCGATCGGCTTCGGTGACGCTTGCGGGCTGCCGGCCATTGATTGCTCCGATGATGTCGCCCACATGAGCGCCCGCACGTCTGGCTGCCCCAGAGTTGGAAACGCTTGTAATTAAGATGGCCGGAAGTTTCCGGACGTTATCTTTGGCGGTGCCGATTGTCATTCCCAACCGTGCTGAAGCAGGCCGGGAGTGCCTGTGCGGCTGTGTGGAACTCGCGACGAGCACGATAGCGAGCACGATCAGCACAGAGGAGGAACCCAGGAACCAGCCGGAAACGGGGAGACGAAGCGTCAAGAGCGATCGACGGCGGCACTTCATGACCCAAGTCTGCGCCATTTAGCGTAACCGGTTGGTGTAGCGGCGATGAAAATGCCGTAATGTGCATGCGCCAGCCAATCCAGATGGAAGAGACCTCCGCGTCATGCTCTGGTTTGGCGTGGGTGCTAAAGCAACGGCATGGCTGACGATATGGGAAAGAGGAAAGGAAGAGCCTCTGCCCATTGCTGCATTCGCCCAATGTCCGCAGCGTTGCGTTGCCAGGCGGGCATATGCTGCACCACGACTCCTCAGCAGTGCTGCGGGAGTTGCTGCCAGCGATCGGACGCAACATTACACAAGTTTCACGAAGCGCTCATATCCTGCACGGGTCAGCTGCCGCATAAACTTGCAAGGGACTAAGTGCGGAGATTTCATGGTGCTGAAAGCCGGGGCCGGATCGAGGGTTTTGCTCCGTTGGCTGGCCGCGCGCCGGATTGTGCTGATGCCGGTTGCCATGCTTGGTCTTGCTGCCCTGACGCTTTATGCCCTGCACGTGCTGATGGCGCATGTGCACCTGAAGGATGTGCGTGCCGCATTTCACGCGATCCCCCCCGGACGGATCGCAATGGCGCTGCTGCTGAGCGTGCTGAGCTATGGCACCCTCACCCTATATGACGTGATCGCATTGCGGATCATCCGCAGGCCCCTGCCCTACAGGATCGCGGCCCTCGCCTCCTTCTGCAGCTATACCCTCAGCCACAATCTAGGCCTTTCTCTCCTGACCGGGGGGTCTGTGAGATACCGCATCTATCGCGCGGCAGGGCTCGGGGCCGCCGATGTGGCCCGCATCATCGCTTCGGCCAGTGCAGCCTTCTGGAGCGGCGTGTTTATGCTCGCTGCAATGATGCTGCTCATCCATCCTTCGATCAGCCTGCCGCTCGGCCTTTCGCCGGATGTGGCGAAAGCGGCAGCTATCGCCGTGGTGCTGGCGTTGGCCGGGATGCTGTTCCTGATGCGCCGTTGCGTAAAGGAGCTACGGCTGCTGGGCTGGGCGGTGCCGATCCCCAAGAGCGGGCAAGCACTGGCGCAGATAGCTATTGCCTGCATCGATCTTGCCGCAGCCAGCGGCGCGCTGTTCGTGCTTGTTCCCCATGCTTCTCCTGCCCTATTCCCGTCGTTCTTCCTGGCCTATGCGCTGGCGATCATCGCCGGCCTTGTAAGCCATGTTCCGGGCGGCCTTGGTATATTCGAAGCCGTCATGGTGGCGACGCTGCCCGGATTGGACCGCCCGGCATTGCTGGCGGCTCTCATCGCCTATCGCGCGCTCTATTACCTGTTGCCGCTGCTGCTCGCGGTGGCGGCTATTGCCCTCCATGAAGGCCGGACCTGGCGAAAGCCCATGAGCCAGGCCTTGAGCGGCATTCAACTGCTGGCGTCCGGGATGGCGCCTGTCATGCTGTCCGCGCTCGTCTCCTTTGGCGGCCTTATCCTGCTCATTTCAGGATCGCTGCCCGCCGTTCATTGGCGGCTGAAGGCGCTTGCCCATGTGGTGCCGATGCCCTTCCTCGACGCGTCCCATTTTGCAGCGAGCATCATTGGTGCGGTGCTGATCTTGCTTGCGGCAGGCCTTTACCGCCGTCTCGATGGCGCTTTCTGGATGACGCGGCTGTTGCTGCTGGCAGGGGCGCTTTTCTCGTTCCTGAAGGGCCTCGATTATGAGGAGGCCGCCGCCCTACTTGTCATTGCGGGGCTCCTGCAATGGACGCGTCCTGCCTTTTACCGGCGCACGGCCTTCACGGTCGAGTTGCTTACCCCAGGCTGGCTGGTCACGGTGGCTGTCGCTGTGGGGCTGTCCATCTGGATCGGCTTTTTCGCCTACAAGCATGTCGCCTATCAGAATGAGCTGTGGTGGCATATCGGCCGTCGCGGCGATGCCGCCCGTTTCCTTCGGGCAAGCGTCGCCGCCAGCGTGGTGGTGATCGGGGCCGCGCTCTGGCGCCTGCTTCGCCCCGCCGTTCCGCGCCAGAGCCTGCCCGCCAGTTGCGAAGGCCCAAGCGAGGCGGCAATGGTCATGGCGGAGCGGGCGGAGGCCTTTCTGGCCTATACCGGCGACAAGCTGTTCATTACCTCGGCAAGCGGCAGGGCTTTCCTCATGTACCAGATCCAGGGCCATAGCTGGATCGTCATGGGAGACCCGGTGGGGGATCGAGCGGAATGGCCAGCCCTGCTCTGGCAATTGCGCGAGCGCGCGGATGCGGCGCAAGGCCGCATCCTGCTTTATCAGATCAGCCTCGACAGCCTTCCCATTGCCGTGGACCTTGGCCTTACCCTCATCAAATATGGAGAGGAAGCGCGCGTCGATCTAAGTCGCTTTTCGCTGGAAGGGAGCGCAGCGCGGAGTCTTCGCCACGCCGTGCGCCGCTCGGAACGCGAAGGCGCGCAGTTCAGTATCGTTCGAAAGGAAGACCTTCCGCCCCTCCTTGATGAGTTGGAGGCGCTGTCCGGCCGCTGGCTGGCCGCGAAGGGCCAGGGTGAAAAGGCTTTCAGCGTCGGCCGTTTCGACCGGCATTATCTCAGCCGCTTCGATTGCGCCCTCATCCGGCATCAGGACCGTATTGTCGCCTTTGCCAACATCTGGCCGACCCAGACGCTGTCCGAGCTGTCGGTCGATCTGATGCGGCACGAGGCCGACATGCCCTATGGGTCCATGGACCTGCTCTTCGTGCGGCTGATGCAATGGGGGCAATTGCGGCGCTACCGCTGGTTCGGCCTTGGCCTGGCGCCTCTTTCCGGCCTTGCAGCGCGGCGGCTCGCGCCCGTCTGGGTGAAGGCCGCCGCTCTGCTTTATCGCCATGGCGAGGCTTTCTACGGCTTTGAGGGGTTGCGGGCCTATAAGGAGAAATTCTCGCCCTGCTGGGAACCACGCTTCATTGCTGGCCTGCCGGGGATCGGGATGGCGCGGGCGCTGGTCGACCTGCAGCGCCTGGTATCGGGAAGCGGATCAAGCGCCGCCGCCCACGCGCGAGTCCGGCCGCCGCTGCGGCTTGTGGTCTGACGGGCGGCGGTGCAAGACTGGGGCACTGACCCTGGCAGGATTTGGGGACGGACATGAGTCAGAAAATATTGCTGATCGAAGATGATGCAGCGACGGCCGCCTATATTGCCAAAGGCCTCATGCAGGAGGGCTATGTCGTCGATCGCGCCGATAATGGCAGGGATGGCCTGTTCCTCGCGACCGAAGCGACCCACGACATCGTCATATTGGACCGCATGCTGCCTGGCCTGGATGGCATGGCGGTTCTGGGCGCCATACGAGCCGCAGGCATGGAAACGCCCGTCATTATTCTTTCCGCTCTCGGCACCGCCGACGATCGCGTCACAGGCCTCAATGGCGGGTCCGACGATTATCTGGTGAAGCCCTTCGCCTTTGCCGAGCTGCTGGCGCGGGTCCGCCTGCTCCTCCGCAGGAGGCAAGGTACGGGCGGACAGGAAACGGCGCTGCGCTGCGAAGATCTGGAAATGGACTTGCTTTCCCGCAAGGTGAAGCGAGCCGGCCGCGCCATCGACCTTCAGCCCCGCGAGTTCCGGCTGCTCGAATATATGCTGCGCCACAAGGACCAGGTAGTGACCCGGACGATGTTGCTGGAAGGCGTGTGGGACTATCATTTCGATCCCGGCACAAATGTGATCGACGTGCATATCAGCCGCCTGCGTAAAAAGGTGGATGAACGGCAGGACCGGCCGCTCATCCATACCGTGCGGGGCGCTGGCTACCGGCTTGGGCCGGTCGTCTGAGACATGAGGCGATTGGTCCTTACCCGTTCCGTCGTTCTGCGCTTTGCCGCTCTGGTGTTTCTTTTCCAGATCTGTTCGGCGCTGTTGGTGCTGGTGATCGTCCACCAGCTTACGGAGCGGGAAATGGCATCGGCCAGCCGCTCTGTCGCCTCTGAACTGCGGGAGGATCTGAACGCTGTCTACAGGGATAGCGGCGCGGCTGATCTTGCTGAGCGCGTCAAAGCGCATCTGGCAGAAGGCAGGAATCCCAACGCCGTCATCCTGCTGACCGGGCCGGGCGGACATGCCTGTGCCGGCAATCTCGCCGCCTGGCCGCCCAATATCGCTCCTGGCACCCCATGGAAGGAAACCGTTCTTTTCCGCTCGTCGAGGGAGAATCCCGAACGAATGGTGGTCAGCGCGGAGCGGCTGCCAGGCGGTCTCCAGTTGCTGACAGGCGAAGTGATCGAAAGCGACCTACGCTTTGGCGGCGTGATGGAGGAAGCCATTTTGAGCGCGCTGGTCCTTGCCTTGCCCTTGGCCCTGCTCGCCGCCTGGATCTCCGCGCGGCTCATCCAGGCGCGGATCGCCTCAGTCGTGCAAACGGCGCGTGCGGTCGAAACCGGCGATCTGGAGCGGCGGGTTCCGATCGACGGAGCGGGCGATGTGTTCGAAGAGCTGGGCCTTGCCATCAACGCCATGCTTGACCGCATCGACCGGCTGATGGGAGAGATGCGGCTCATTACGGACAGCCTCGCTCATGACCTGCGTTCGCCCCTGACGCGGCTCAAGGCCAGCCTGGAAAAAGGTCTGGCCGCAGATGCTGGCATGGCGCTGGGGCAAGCGATGGAGGAAGCCGACATTCTGCTTTCGATGCTGACCACCTCCCTCATCGTCAGCCGGGCGGAGGCTGGCATCGGGCGCGAACATTTCCGGCCTGCCGACATTGCGGAAATGCTCTCCGATCTTCAGGAAATGTATGGTCCCCTGGCCGAAGAAAATGAGGTCGAAATTGCCGCCAGGACGTCAGAGCCGCTGGTCCTGCCCATCCATCGTGAGTTGTTGGGGCAGGCGATCGCGAACCTCATCGACAACGCCATGAAATATGGCGGTCCGCACATCATGCTACGCGCCGAAGCCATCGAAGCGGGCGCGCGGATCATCGTCGCGGATGACGGTCCGGGTATCGCGCCGGAACAAAGAGCGCAGGCGCTGCGGCGTTTCGGCAGGCTGGACGCCTCGCGCCATTCGGCGGGCGCTGGTCTGGGCCTTTCCCTGGTGTCGGCGGTCGCGCGGCTTCACGACGGCAGCCTGACGCTCGAGGACAATCAGCCGGGATTGCGCGCCGTGCTGACGATCAAGGGCGTCATCGCTTCGCATGCATAGCGCGAGCGGCATGATAGCGCAGGTGGCTATGCGTTATGGACTTCCGTGCTGTGGGAACGGCCTGCGTGCATTCATCCTGCACCTTGGCCGAGCAGGGCGGATAATTCTGGGGCGGACTTGGCGGAGCGCCGGTCTGCGCGAGGGCCGGAACAGCCATCAGGACAAGGGCGGTCAGCGGCAAAATAGAGAGCTTCATACGAACCTCCTATGGCGAATATAGTCGCGGAAATGGTGCGCGTGCGGCCAGCGCCAGGGCATTTCGCGCCGGCCGCACGGCAGGACCGCATGGAAGCAGGCGGGGTCAGCCTGCGTTCGGAGCCTTGTCCGTCGAACTGGAGGACGTCGACGCCTTGGTCTTCCGGTGCTTGCTCACCTTCACTTGCTTGTGGTCCTTCGCCGCCGCAGTCGTCTTGCTCGATGCGGGGGCCATCGTAGCATTCGCCGGCACGGCAGCGAGGGACAGCGCTGCAAATGCGGCGAGGCTGGCGGCGGGAACGAGGGTACGAAGACGGATCATTTGCCATTACTCCTCTATGACGGCTCGAAACAGCCGCAGATCCTTTTTGCATCCAGGGGAATGACGGCAGCGTGGCTCTGTCGTGACATTTTATTCATGGTCGCTGCATCGCCGTTTCCAGCGGCACGAACTTGCTGCAAGGCCGACTGATCGCTCCAATTGCTCGGCGGACGGTTAGTTAACTCCGTCGATCACCGGCTCACATGCCATCCCATCGCCGTCGCCATCCAGTGTCGAATGATAACCGGGCTCCCCCCGAGGAATGGGCACTTCACGCGCCAATTGCGCATCGAAACAATTTTGGAACAAGCGGGATGCGGAAAGCACGAGGGAGCTTGTTCGCTCTTGTTTTTTGGGTTCAGCAAGAGTGGCCAACGCAAACGCGCTCAGTTGAAGTCCACCCAACAGCATCATTATAGCGATAAAGCCTTTGGTGCGCCGGGGCCGCTCGGTAGGGCGTTTTCGCTTCAGTACAAAGCGTTCATACTGAGAGGAATTCTCCATAATCAATAGCTTCGATGAAGCCGTGGCCTTAGTAAAGGCCACCTAACGAGACGCAATCAGGCTTTTATGCTCCCGTTTACGAAATTTATCGCTTCATAACGCCAAATGAGGCATATCTCGACCTATAACAAATGCTATAGACGCCCTCTGTAAGCAGTCGAGAGTTTTTAGATTCCTCGGCTCTGACGTCCGGGTAAAACCGCAGCGGCCCGGGCCCGATCTTGTCTCCCGAGCGAGCAAGCCCGATTATGCCTTGGGCGCACACACAGCCTCGCTGAGCTTGACCTTCTACCAGGGCCGGTGCTCCCCAAAACCTATTGGGGCGGGGCTTTCGTCGGTCAGCATGGCTCCTGACGAGTGACGCCCGCGGAGCGGCTTCCGTAGCTTTCGCGGCCCATCCCGGACAATTTTCGAGGTAAACCTAAAGATTAGCTCCAAAGAAAATTAGATATACACCTGTCATTTCACCTATTGATGTTCCTATTTTCCCTTGAGATTTCTAGATAATAGGGAATGGCTCCATCAGATTTCATATCGTTGTTGAAACAATGATTATATTTATACATCGGGCCATCAACCAGAAGCCGCTGGTAGCAAACAATGAACATGGCATAATGGAAAAAAATTGGAAGGGGTGCTTGTCATGAGTCGGCAGCGCATCGCGGCAACCATTTTGGTGACAGCTTCTTCTGCTCTGATCACCGAACCAGCATCAGCGCAACCTTATGGATCTGACACGCTCGTGCGTGATTGGACCGGTCCTTATATTGGCATCGTCGCGGGCGGCAATCGCACCAAGGCGGATGGAAGCTATACAGGCATCTACACTCCACCTCCGACTCCCACACCGACGCCGACGCCGACACCTACGCCAACGCCAACTCCAACTCCAACTCCAACTCCAACTCCAACCCCGACTCCCACACCGACGCCGACGCCGACGCCCGGCCTGGACCTTGGCAGCGCCGATACCATCACACAGCCGCATATCGGTGTGATCGCCGGTTACAATCTGCAATCAGGTAATTGGGTTTTCGGGATTCAGGGCGACATCGAATATCTGGGGGACAAGCGGATCCGGATCAACGACCTGGCTGGAACTGTCGTAGCGGATCATGTGAAGGTGGACTGGTCCGCCCATGCGCTTGTGCGGGTCGGATATGATTTTGAAGGCTGGCTGCCCTATCTGACCGGCGGCGCTGCCTTCGCCCGGGTGCGGGCGTCCCACACGGGCTTCATATCGCCAACCGAAACCTTTGTCTGGAAACAGAAAGACACGCGCCTGGGTTACACTCTGGGAGGCGGTGTGGAAAAGCAGCTCAGCAACGGATGGTCCATACGCGGCGAATATCTCTATGACTATTGGTCCGCCAAGCGATATGATTGGGTTCCGAATGAGCGCTACTCGAACATCGCCCTGACCATTCACACCCTGAGGATCGCGGTCGTCAAGGGCTTCTGACCGGCTCGGCTGACGGGTAGCTTCTGAAATAGTCATTCCGCCATAGGAAGTTGGGTCGATGCCCAGATCTTCCAGGTCCGGAATGTCACTGAAGACATGCAACCAGGTCCATATGAGGACTCGCCGCATAATTTCATACACTATAGGGTGAGCGCGGGTTTCTGTGCCAGCGCATTATCTTGGCAGAATGCAGGCAGCCGCCGCATTCTGCCAGGCAACGCAAAGGAGGCTAGCATCGCGATGATCACGCCGCTCCAAGCTCAGTCAGCCGATGCCGTACGCCGGCATTATGATGATCTGAGCGATGTGTACCGCGAGATCTGGGGCGATCATCTCCATCATGGCTATTGGCGCACAGGCAAGGAGAACCAGCGCGCCGCAGTTGAGGCGCTGGTCGATCTTGTCGCCGAACAGCTTCAAATATCTTCAGGGCAAGCGATTGGGGACATTGGCTGCGGTTATGGTGCGGCTGCACAACATCTTGCCGAACATCATGACATTGCCGTTACCGGGCTGACGATATCGCGGAAGCAAGCGCATGTGGCCGCTGCCATCCAGCCTACCGCCGGGTCGGTTAACATACTGGAGCGGGATTGGCTGGCCAATGGCTTGTCCGATGGCTGTTTCGATGGCGCCTATGCCATCGAAAGCACTGAACATATCGCCGACAAGCAGGCTTTTTTCGACGAAGCTTGGCGGACCCTTCGCCCCGAAGGACGCTTGGTCGTCTGTGCATGGCTGGCTAATAACGATCCCTCATCATTTTCCATCCGCCATCTGCTTGAACCGATCTGCCGGGAGGGCCGATTGCCGGGCATGGGCAACCGGAATGAATATGAGAAGATGGCCGGGACGGCAGGGTTTTCGCTGATCAGCTTCACCGACCTCAGCGGCAATGTTGCGCGGACCTGGCCGATCTGCATGCGCCGTCTGCTGGTCAAATTCCTGACCGACGGGCGCTACCGTGCCATGATCTTCGATCCGGCGCTTGAAGACCGGATATTCCTCCGGACCGTGCCAAGGCTGATGATTGCCCTGCAAACGGGCGCAATGCGCTATGGCATCTTCGCATGGCGCCGCGAGAGTGGAAGCATGGATATCAAGGTTCCCGCGTCCACCGCTTCGATCGGCACACGAACAGAATGCAACCCGTCACCTTGAGTGAACCATCCTCATTAAGCGCCAGTTTCGCACGATAGCTGTTCCCGGTCTTCGGATCATAAGCGCGTCCGCCGGTCCATTCGCGCCCATCGCGTTTGAAGCCGCTGAGAACGGGCAACCCAATAATGGGGCGGTTCCGCATATCGGGATTTGGATTGTTGATGTCGGTTTCAGGCACAGCCGGGACCTTATCAAGCACCTTGCTGATGCGCCCGCAAAGCGATGGCCCGCAAGCGCCGATGGTCACCACCGCCTTATGATCGTCTGTTTTCCACCTGCCATAAACCGAGGCCGTCGACTGAGCCTGCAGGACGGACTGGCTGACAAGCAGGGTGGCTGCTAAGAAATGGAGCATCGGTTTTTTTCGGGTCCTATCGAGATTTCGGGATTACTCGCAAGCTTTGCCCCAATGCTACTTTACACACTTAAGGCGAGCGGCATCGGCCTTATCGGTGGCAGGCCCGGCGTCGACGCACTCGAGCGGACCTCATGCTGATGTTGGGGACCGACTATCCCTATTCGGAATATCTGCCCAAAAAAAACGACCGTCGTGCAGATCGATGAACGCGCCTTCGCGCTCGGTCGCCGCACGGCTGTCGCGTTGGGCGTGGTCGGCTCAGTACGTCCGGCGCTGCGCATGCTGCTCGCCCGACGGTCCGACCATTCGACCGGCTGATCAGTGAATCAATTCTCCCGGAATGATCTCCATAGAGATTGGGTGAGCGGCTCGAACGCATATTGCAGCGCGGTGCGTTTCTTGAGCGGCACCAGGACCTGCACGGGCATGCCTGCCCGGAGGGCAAAGTCGCGTCCGCGCAGACCTTGGATAATCGCAAGCTCCGAGGGAGGCACCGTCACTTCGGCTGAATAATAGGACTCGCCGGTCCGTTCGTCCTGAAAGCTGTCAGCGGACAGGCGCGTCACCTTGCCGGAAAGAATGGGGAGTTCCCGCTCGTGAAGGCTTGCAAAGCGGATTTCCGCCTGCTGACCGATGGTCAGATCGTCCGCGTCATTAGGTGAAACCCTGGCTTCAATGACCAGCATCGCCTTGTCTGGCACCACGTCCATCAGCCTTTGACCCGGAGTAATGACGCCGCCCACCGTGAAAACATTCAGGCCCATGACCCTACCCGTAGCCGGAGCGCGAATGCGAGTGCGCTCCAGTTGGTCCTTGGCGGCATTATATTTGGGAAGCAGCTCCGCCAGCGCATATTCGACGTCGCGCAATTCCGACGCGCTTTTCTCGCGAAAACTCTTTTCCGCTTCAAGCTGCCGCAGGCGGTTTTCCCCTGCTTCGGCTGAAGATTGAGCGACACTCGCGACATATTGCCCCTTGCGGCCGACCAGATCCGCGCGCGCCCGCTCCAGCGCCCTCAGGCGGGTCTTGGAGACAAAGCCTTTGGCGGCGACCTCCTGAAGGCTGTCCAGTTCTTCGGTGATCAGCCGTTCCTGTTCGGCGGACGCATCGGCTTGCCGCCTATATCCTTCTGCGCCTTCCAGCGCTTGCGCTGCCTGTTGGCGAAACACTCCGGCCTGCGCCGAAAGTACAGCCATGCGGGCACGGAACTGCGCAGTCTGCAGACGCATGGCGGCCTCAGCCTTGTTACTGTCCTCACCTTTCATCTGGGCAAATTCGGCGGGCCAGCGAATGGCGCCCGCACCAAGCTGTTCGGCCTCGAGTCTAGCCCTCTGGGCCTGGAGCTCAATCAGCTGCGAACCAAGGGCGCGCTCTTGTGCCCGAACCTCCGCCGCGGCCAGTTCGACGAGTAGCTGGCCTTGCCGTACCCTTTGCCCTTCCCTCACATATATGGCGCCCACCACGCCGCCATCGCGATGCTGCACGGCCTGGCGCTGGCCGGAAACGGTGAGGCGGCCGGGCGCATAGGCCGCAGCGTCCAGGCGCGCGAAGGCGGCCCAGCCAAGAAAGAGGACAAAGAACAGCGCCGCAACGATTAGGCCCAAACGGATGTCCCTGTCGGGCCGGTCCTCAAGGTCCTGCCCGGAAGCGATCGGATTGGCGGGGATATCTATGGCGCGCCCATCGGCTGTGGTGACCACTTGGCTCATGGTTCAGGCCTCCGCCACCTGAGGGGGCTTGCCACGAGGCCCGACCGCCTTCAGCCGTCCCAGAACCTCATCGCGCGCGCCAAACGCGTCGATGCGTCCTTCGCGCAGCACCATTATCTTGTCGACTACGCCCAATATGCCCATGCGGTGCGCAACAAGGATGATTGAGGCGCCACGGATTTTGAGGGCCGCGATCGTCGCGACAAGCTGGGTTTCTCCCTCAGCGTCGAGATGGGCATTGGGCTCGTCGAGCAGCACGATGGGCGGTGCGCCGAAAAGAGCACGGGCAAGTCCGACGCGCTGGGCCTGGCCTGCCGACAGCCCGCGGCCGCCCCAGCCCAACAGGCAGTCATAGCCACCCGGCAAGCGCAGGATCATCTCATGCGCGCCGCATTGCCTGGCAGCCTGCACGGCGGCTTCATCGATGGCAGCGGCCTCGCCGGCCAAATGGTTCTGAAAGCGCGCGATATTTTCCTTGACCGTTCCGGCAAAAAGCGACGTGTCCTGCGGCAGATAGCCAACATGACGCGCAAGCCGCTCCGGATCCCAGTCACTTCTCTCCGCACCATCAAAGCGGACCGAGCCGCGATCCGGCCGCGCTGCGCCCGCCAGCATACGAATGAGCGTCGATTTTCCCGCGCCGCTTGGTCCCAGGACGGCAATCACCTCGCCAGGCGCAACGCCGAAACTGATGTCCGACAAGACCGTACCATCTTTGGCGGCGTTGAGAACCGTCAGATGCTCAACCGAAATACGGCCACTGGGCGCGGGCAGTTGCGTCAAGGCAATGTCGGGTTCCCGCGCATCCAACAGGTCGCTCAATTTCGCATAGGCCGTACGAGCCTGAACTACGCTGCGCCAGGCGCCCAGCAGCTGATCAAGGGGGGCAAGGGCCCGGCCGATAAGGAAGGAGGACGCGAAGATGGCGCCCGCCGAAATGGCGTTGCCGATGGCAAGCCATGCACCCAGCCCCAGAGCCAGGGACTGAAGCGCCATGCGAAGGAACTTGCTGAGCGTCATGTAGCGGCTGGCCACCAAACTCGCGCCCGTCTGCAGCCGCATCATCTCTTCACGTTCATGGAGGTGCCGCCGAACTAGCGGCCCGCGCATGCCGAGAGCCCGAATGACATCGGCGCCCGCGAGCGCCTGTTCCTGGCTCACATAGGCGCGGCTCGCCGCCTCATTGGCTTCCCGGAGCGGCCCATTGGTCAGCTTCTCATTGCGAAGGGCAATGAGAAGGAGGACCGTGCCCCCGGCAAGGGCAAGGGCCCCTATCGCCGGATGAATAATGAAGCAGATGAGGACGTAGACAGGGCTCCAAGGCGCATCAAAGAAGGCGAGGATGGCAAGACCGGTCAATGCTTGCCGCAGAGTATCGAACTCTCGCAGCGCCTGCTTGCGCATGGCATCGCCGGTGCGTGCGCTGGAGGCCAGCAGGGTGTCTAGCAAATGTCCCGACAGCTGGCGGTCGAGCCGAACGCTCGCCCGCACCAGCAGGCGCGCGCGCACGAAATCAAGCAGCGCCATGGTGATGAGCGCGAACAGGACCACAAGCGTCAGGAAGATCAGCGTCAGCTTTCCCTGCGTCGGCACCGCCCGGTCGTAGATCTGGAGCATGTACAGCATCGGGGCGAGGAACAGCAGGTTGAGTAACACGCTGAACCCGGCAGCCGCCAGGAAATGCCGCCGGCAGGCCTGCAGCGCGGCGGCGATAGGCCGGGATGGCTGTCGAAAATCAAGCATGGTCCCTCCAACAGCGCATGGTCTTATCAGAAGAGTCTGAATCTTTTCGAAAGCCCATCCCAATATTTAGAAATTGAAATCGACGCCAGCCTCCCCTGACAGGCTGGTGACGCCCAGAAGCTGGATCGCCATTTCCGCCGTTCCCACATCACCATCGGTATCGACATAGACGGTCGCATTGCCGCTGTTCACAGCATACCAGACACCGTTTGCGGTCGCCGTGGTACCCCCGAAGCTGAATGCCGGATCCCCGGCCGCGGCCCCGTTCGCGTCGATTGCGGACAGATCGATCAGGTCATTGCCGTTCTGGTTGAAGTCGGCAATGATATCCCCCGTGTCCAGCACCGACAGATAGCGGAACGTGTCGTTGTCAGCCCCGCCGTTCAGGCTATCGGCGCCATAGCCGCCCACGATGATGTCGTTACCGCCGCCCCCATTGATGCTGTCGTTCCCAGAGCCGCCATTGATGGTGTCATCGCCCAGGTCACCGAACAGGAAATCAACACCAGAGCCACCGAAAATCTGGTCAACGTGCTCATCACCATGGATGGTGTCGATGCCCGACTGGCCATAAAGACTATCGGCATGACTACCTCCATTTATGATGTCATTGCCAGTTCCACCATAGACTTGGTCAGTCGCATCGCCAGCGTTGATGATATCATCCCCACCGAACCCGTTAATGATGTCCTTGTCGTTAGAGGACGTGTCGCCGATCAGGGTCTCTCCCGCATTAGTGCCATTGACGAGTAGAACATTCTGCGCTGAGCTGCCGACATCAGCATCATGATCATCGGGACCAGCACCATCATACACTGGAGCCACAACAATAGCGTCCGAATGGCCCTGAATGGCAATGCTCACCACTTGCGAAGCCCCGTCAGTCGTAAACACGGTGAAGTTGTCAGCCAGGCTGCCACCATTGTTCAAAGCGTTGACAGTGGGATTGCTATTATCCAGTTGATAGGTCCAGTGGCCCGCCGCATCCACGGTATAGGAGCCATATGACGTCGACGAAGGCGCAGCCACTGCTACGAAAGCGTCATCAGGACCGTCAACATCGTCCGCGTCCAGATTGCCGCTGATGGCTGCGGGTGGTGCATCTTCCACTATGGTGCCGCTGCTGTCGCCCGTGATCACCGCCGCGTCATTGGTCCCGAAAATCTTGACCGATACGCTGGTTGGTGTCCCGTCCGCCGCCAGGACGGCGAAGCTGTCGGAATAGGTCTGGCCCGCAGCAAACTCATCATGCGCGCTGTCGGAGACATAGGTCCATGCGCCATCGGCGGCAATGCTGAACTTGCCATAGTTGCCCACGACATCTGCCTGCGCCTGGAAGGTTTCGGCGCTATCCACATCGCTGATCGCCAGCATGCCGGACGCGCCGACATCCGCCGCTGAATCCGTCTCGGTAAGCGTCACCGCTGCCGGAGACAGCAAGGCTGCATCATTGGTGCCCAGGATATTGATGGTTACGCTGGTAAAAGTGCCGTCCGATGACCGTACAGGGAAGTGTTCGGTATAGATTTGTCCAGCGACGAATTCATTATGCGCACTGTCGGCGACATAGGTCCAAGCGCCGTCGGCCGCGATGCTGAACCTGCCATAATTGCCTGGGGTGTCGGTTTGCGTCTTGAAGATCTCAGGACTGTCAACGTCGCTGATGGTCAAAACCCCCGACGCGCTGATGCTGATTGCTGCATCCGTTTCGGAGAGATTCTCCACGGCTGAAGACAGCAGGGCAGCATCGTTCACGCCGTTGATGGTGATTTGCACCTGCTGCGTCGTGCCGTCTGCGGTGGTTACAGTCACCATGTCAGACAGAGTGTCGCCATCATTGAGCGCCTGCACCGTCGCATTTTCATTGTCGACCGTATAGCTCCACGCCCCATCGGCATCGATTGAGAAATGACCATAGGTCTTCTCGGCATTGTTCTGCTCGACAAAGGCTGCGGAGCTATCCACATCGGCTGCATCGAGATCGCCAGTGGCGGTCGGCACACCAGGCACCGCATTCAGGAATCCGCTCGCCTCCGTCACTGATCCTGTCACATTCCCCGTGATCACCGCAGCATCGTTTGCACCGAGAATCTTGATCCCGATCTGCTGCTTTGTACCGTCGGCGGTCTCTACCGTCACCGTCTCTATAAGCTCACCGCCAATATTGAGCGCCTGCACGGCGGCGTTTTCATCGTCGACCGTGTAGCTCCATTCGCCATCCATATTGATCGAGAAATGGCCGTAGCTCGTCCCCACATCATTCTGCTCGGCAAAAGCGGCGGAGCTGTCGACGTCGGTAGCGTCCAGGTCGCCGACGGCGGTCAACACACCCGCCGTGCCGTTCGCAATCCCGCTCGCCTCGGTCACTGATCCAGTCACGTCGCCAGTGATAACCGCCGCATCATCGACGCCGTTCAGTGTGATCTTGACGACATTATCGGCGCGAGCCCCGTGCTCATCCGTCACGTAAACGTTGAAATTCAGCTCCAGGGGAGAAACCAGCGCATTGATGGCCGCGTCGTCCGGCACAAAGTTCCAGTTGCCCGCCGCATCAACAGTAAAAGTGCCATAGGGGCTTTCCCCATTCTGACCCTCGGCCAAGCCGTAGGTCAGTTTTGCTCCATGATCGACGTCATGGCCCGCCAACTGTCCGCCAACAGACGAAAAGTCGTCATACACCTGTGTATCTGTATAGGCCTGTGCGGTGGCGCTGAGTGTCGGGCCGTCATTTTCGCCTGTGATTTCCACCGTCACCTTGGCGGTGCTCAGCACGCCATTGGCCATGCGAGCGGTATAGTAAAAGGTGGTGCTGACGACCTCGCCTTCAGCCAGTTCGCCGATTACTCCGAGCATGCTGGTCAGGTCAAAACCCACCGTACCATCGGCATTCATGATCAATTTGCCGGTATAGCTCTGACCATTAAAATTGACGTTGAAACTATCCTCGCTGCCGGCAGCCTCCTGACCGATGTTTCCTGTACTTGTGGGTTCTGTGCTTGATACACTCCACAGCGATGCCGACCCAGGATCATTGCCCAGCACATTCAGGCTGCCCGCTAGGGAACCGTCTTCACTCAGCCAGTCCAGATTATCGCCGCTGAAGCTATCGTCCTTCGCCGCGCTGTTGGTGATCGCTACTTTAATGGTGGTTTTTGCAGCCATGTCCCGCCCCTAATCTCGGGACCTAGTCCCAAGAATTCCGTTAAATTCAAACCTTTGCGAATCGACGCCCCCGCGCATGAAGTTCGCTATAGATCAGCTTGGTTGGTGGTCCGATCATAGTAAATATGACGAAAGCTATATTTCCCGGCCCTGTCCCAATGTTGATCAACCTGAGCGACAAAAGTTAAGCGCCTGGAGCCGCCAAGCATTATCTGATTGTCTCGAAACTGGACTGGAGTGAATTTCTTGATTTCACTCCTTGTGCTTTGCTTCGCACAAGGCAACCATCGCGGTTCTGCGATTCGAGTGTAAGCATGTGAGGAGCGCGTCGCAGCGGGGGGAGATCAGATGGCCAAGGCACCCAAGCCTGCAGTAGGGAAGACGTTCAGCGGCAATAATCGCGATAATGTGATCGTGGGCACGAGCTATGATGACGTGATCTACGGGAATGGCGGGAACGACATTTTGACCGGCGGCGGGGGAGCCGACACGATCTCCGGAGGCAGCGGGGCGGACACGTTCCGTTATTTGGCTTACTCGGATTCCAGACCTGTGGGGGGGGTCGACCGGATCACAGATTTCGATCCTTCACAGGATCTCATCGACCTTACTTCACTCGGCGGCGCAGTGCTCGTGTCCAGCTATGACCCGGCTCTCGGCGGGCGCCAGGCGACGCTCACTTATGACGGCCAAATAACCATTCTTGCATGGTATGACGGCAGCTCCACGGCGGTGTTCGAGCTTCATCTGACCGGCCGCCATGACAATCTCGACGGCATTGCGGGAATAACCATGCCTCCCCCTCCACCGCAATTGCCTGAAGTGGCGATATCGGACGTCGAAGTGAACGAGTCCGACCGCACGGTGACATTCACGCTGGTACGCAGCGGAGAGGCAGCGGCCACATCCTCCTCGACGGTGGGTTTCACGAGCGCCGATGGAACCGCGACCGCGGGCCTCGACTATATTGCCGCATCGGGATCTGTCACTTTCGCGGCCGGTCAGACGGTCCAGACTGTTACCCTCTCTCTGCTTGGCGACTACGCCATCGAGGGCTCCGAGTCCTTCTCGCTCCTGCTGACGCCGCTCGCGAATGCGAACGTGATCGATGACAGCGCTGTCGCAACGATCATTGATGATGACCGGCCGTCCCAAGAATCCGACAATCTTACCGGCACCGAAGCGAATGACGTTGTCGATCTGCTTGGCGGCAACGACCTATTCGACGGCTTGGGCGGGGACGACCTGATCGGCGGTGGAGATGGGCATGACCGGCTACGTGGCGGCGACGGCAACGATATCCTAGACGGCGGCGCGGGCAACGACGTCCTTATCGGCGACGGCGGTTTCGACAGGCTTAGCGGCGGTTCGGGCGATGACGTGCTGAGCACATCCGGCGAAGGCCTCGACACGCTCGACGGCGGCCTCGACAATGACGTGCTCGACCTTGCCAATCTCGACTCAGGCGTCAGCGTCCACGGATTCGAGTTTGGCGGTTTCGAGGTACGCAAGGGGACGCTCATAGCCCAGGTCACCAACGTCGAGCAGATTCTTGCGACCAGCTTCGACGACATCGCCGATTTCCGGTTTTCTACCACCGGCATGTCCATCAATGGGGGTGGCGGCGCGGACATGCTCATCGGGGGCAGCGGCAACGATGAGCTTTTGGGCGGCGACGGTGACGATTTGCTCGATGGCCTTTCCGGCGCGGACAGCCTCTTGGGAGGCGCAGGCAACGACCTGCTGTTGCTCGCCGATCCGCAAGGAACGGGAACTGACTTTGTGGACGGCGGCGATGGGAAAGACACGCTCGACCTGCGAGACCTGCCGATTGGCGGTCTCTACATCGACAGCAGCTTCACCGGAGGCAATGTTTCGATCCACTCTATGGATCAATCGCGCCATGTAGCTGAGGTCACCGGCGTTGAAGCCTGGATCGGCTCAATGGAGGCGGACAGCTTTTACCTGAGCGCTTTGACTGACTCGCTTGTCATCGAGGGTCAGGCGGGCGACGACAACATCGCCGGGGGCAGCGGCGACGATCATATCTATGGCGGCAGTGGCAATGATTGGCTGAACGGCTATCTTGGCAACGATTATCTGGACGGCGGTGACGGTGTGGACGCGGTGTCGATCGCGTTCGGCAACTCGACTTCGGGGATCACATTCGCGTTCCAGGCAAACAGCCCTGACAATCCACTCATCATCACGGACAACTATGGTACTCAGACCATCGTCAATGTCGAGCAAATGACATTCGACGGTTCAATGTTCGCGGACGATGTCACCGGCGGTTCCGGTCACGACTTCATCGGGGGCTATGACGGCGACGATCGCCTCGACGGCGGCGGCGGCAATGACGTGATCTACGGCGATGCAGGAGCCGATGTACTGATCGGCGGGGCTGGCGCCGACCTGTTCATGGCCAATCACGACGGCGCCACGGACACTTACCTCTATCTCGGTCTCACGGACTCAAATGCCGCCGCCGGCATCGACACGATCGACTACGCGTCCGAGGACGTGATCGACGTCTCGCAAATCGACGTCGATACCGAAGCGGAGGGGCAGCAGCCTGGCAACTGGTTGTTCGTCGGCGAGACCTATCAGCCCGGAGCGGGCGCGCAGGCGACCCTCATTTGGGATGCCGAAGCGGAAGTCACCCGCCTCAGCCTATACCTCGACGATGGCAATACAGACGCCGACTTCGTGCTTCAACTCACCGGTCCGCAGGATCAAGTGACGATCCTCGGCGTCACCTACCCGGAGTTTAGCTTTTAGCTCGATTGCGCTGTGCGGAACCACTCCTGGCGCCCACGGCGAACATGCCTCATCTAGAGCCGACATTCGGAACATTGACGGTCCAAAATCATCAACGTGACGGTCCGCCACGTGGACAAGGCGGGCGCTGCTGTGACTGCGGTGACCGAAGCCGGCGCAAAATATTGTTAACGGGCCCAATCTCACGATGAGCGACCCGGAAACCACGGCAAACATTGCATATACCAACGCTTACAAAGCAGCGCGGCGCCGCGCAGAGGCCTATGCCGAAGCGGCCGGCATGAAAGTAAGCCGGATACTATACATTCGCGATGCCGGCGGATCGCAGGGTACGCGCTACTTGCCACCGGCCGAAGTTGCCGCACGCGTAGAGGCCGCGCCTCCCGCTGTTTCACTGCAAGCCGCGCCGCCGCCTACGCCGGAACAAGGTGGCGCAAGGATCATGGCCAGGCAGACAACCAGCGATGTGTCTATACAGGTGGACTTCGCACTACAGCCGCAATAGCCTTGGCAGCACCACAAAATATAACTGCATTTTTTGTAGCGAAGACCGGTGAATTGCATAACTGCACATGTATTATGTTCGCTACCTAGGCGTGTATTAAACGACGTGAGAGAAGAGTTATCCCTTTCATCTAATCAATCACCTTTCATTCCAGAATTTACGTAGAATACTCAGAACTTTCCTAGTACAATATCGTATTCCATTTCTCCAACCCACGCTCTAAATTTAATCTCCCTTTGCATATACAAACATTGAACCACGTATCTATAAACGCGCAAGTGGGCGGGATGGATAGCGCTGGAGCATGATGTGAACGGATTGCTAGAAGCAGACAGAGTAGCAATTGTGCAGTGGGCGGAGAGGCACGTTGAGATTGCGCGGGTGTACCTCTATGGCAGTCGCGCTCGTGGCGACCACCATGCAGCTAGCGACATTGACCTGGCTATTATGATGGACGCGCCCAACGCTGACAAAGCTTACGCAATATGGTCGGCGTTCAAATCAGATTTCGACGAAGCTCCCGACCTGCATCTCTCAGCGGAGGTACAGTTGGAGTGGTTTGCGAAGGACGCGGGTTTGGGGAAGGTCGGAAGAGGCGTCGAAACCGACGGCGTGCTGTTGTTTGAGCGCTAACGCCGAAAGGTGAAACAGAAGGTGGAATGAGGATTTCGAACTCACCCATAAAATCCAAGCATTTGAAATGCTTGGATTAAGTTCTGGTGCGGTCGAGAAGACTCGAACTTCCACGGCCTTTCGGCCACAACGACCTCAACGTTGCGCGTCTACCAGTTCCGCCACGACCGCACACAATGAACTGCCGGGCAAACCGGCATCTGGCAGGGGCGTGCCATTAGCAAAGCGGATCGGGCAGCGCAACTGATGAAACGTCCATGCGGCTGATTTTTCCTCAGGGCGGCCGGATCGCTGGATCAAGCGCCGCTATCGGCGAAGGTAAGAGTCAGATTTCGTGCCTTTTTGGGGATATCGATGCGGCTTTCATGAAAAGTCGCCTGATCGCCGGGGCCCAGTTCCTTGACCGGCGGCCTTATGGTCCAGCCGAACACCAGCCGATCCTGATCGTCGCGCATCTCCACGACGATGGGCGGCACGGCCAGTGACCGGTCGCTGGCGTTCACTATGCGGCCGGAAAAAGCGAAATATTCATCGCCCGAGGGAAGCTGCCGCCGCTCAGGCTTGCGTGGCATGTCGAGCAGAAGGTCAGGGTCCGTGCCTTCAGCCGTTAAACCCAGGTTCACAGCCCAGCCCGGCGTGCCGAGATAATAGAGCGCGCCGCCAAGCGCAGCCACGGCCATGGCGAAGGCGATAGCGGCCATGGTCCAGAGCTTGGCAGGGTTGCGGCGCGGGCGGAAAGGCGGCTCGTGCGCAAAGCTGCTCGCCTGCTGTTCCTCGACCGCCGGTTCCTCGCCGGCGTCCGGCTCAGGCCGGTCGAACTGCATGGAAGGGGGTGGGGCCGGGGCGGCCAGCTCGCTGACCGGAGGGATGGTTTCTGCCGCGGCCGCAGCAGTCACGCCTGCCGCCTCCGCCATCACCGGCACCGCCTCTTCGCGCGGCGGAAGCTGAGCACCTTCCTGGAACCAGCTATGCCTGCAAGCCGCGCATCTGACCGATCGCCCACCGGGGCCAATAGCACTGTCAGGCACGATATAGCGCGTGGCGCATTGCGGGCAGACAAGGATCATTCCGCTTCTAAACACAGCTTGGGCGTCAAGAGCAAGCGCTGAAGATGGGGCCGCCTTTTTTCATGACTTTACGGGCAAGGCGTGGCTGTGCGATGGCATGAATAGTTAAGGGGTGGAAGAAGGAGCGGGCGGACCCTTGTCCAGCATCGTCCAGTTTGAAAATGTCGGACTGCGCTATGGATTGGGCGCGGAAATCCTGTCCGACATCAATCTCGCCCTTGACAAAGGCGCCTTTTATTTCCTGACCGGCGCATCGGGCGCCGGGAAAACGTCGCTGCTCAAGCTGCTTTATCTGGCCCAGCGGCCGAGCCGGGGGCTTATCAGGATGTTCGGAGAAGATGTGGTGACGCTTCCCCGCAAGCGGTTGCCCGGTTTCCGGCGGCGTATCGGAGTGGTTTTCCAGGATTTCCGCCTGGTGCCGCACCTTTCCGCCTTTGACAATATCGCCCTGCCGCTCCGGGTGTCCGGCGTTTCGGAAAAGGAGCTTGAAACGCCGGTGAATGAACTGCTTGGCTGGGTCGGGCTTGCCGATCGCGCCAGCGCCCGCCCGGCGACACTTTCCGGCGGCGAACAACAGCGCGTAGCGATTGCCCGCGCCGTCATTGGCAGGCCGGAGATTTTGGTCGCCGACGAACCCACCGGCAATGTCGATCCCGAAATGGCGCAGCGGCTGATGCATTTGTTCGAAGCGCTGAACAAGCTTGGCACGACGGTGGTCGTCGCCACCCACGACGTCCATCTACTGAGCCGTCTGCCCGGCGCGCATATGATGCGCCTTGAAAAGGGGCGTCTTTCTGACCCGACAGGGGCGCTCCGCTATCCGCCGCGCCCAGTCCAGCCCGCGGCGCAGGAGGGGCGCTGAACATGCGCAGGGGACGAAGGAACGTTGCCATCCGGCGCGTGCTGCCCGAAGGCCGCTTGTCCGGCCCGATGCCGTGGGTCATCGCGATCATGATGTTCCTTGCCATCCTTGCGGCTGCGGCGGGCATCGGTCTTGATCATGCCGCCCGCTCGCTACGGGCGGACCTTGCGGGGCGCGCGACGATCCAGATCGTTGAGGCCGATGCCGAAATCCGCGAAGAGCAGGCTGGCCGCATCATGGCTGAGCTTCGCCGTTATCCGGCGGTCGCTGGCATCGCCCGCGTGAGCGATACGGAACTGAAGGCCGCGCTTCGTCCGTGGCTGGGCGACGACCTTGGCGATGCGGAACTGCCGATTCCCGCCATGATCGACATTGAGCTCGCTCCCGGAGCCCAAGGGATAGGCGCGTTGCGGGACGCGGTTACGGCCATCGCGCCTTCCGCACGGGTGGAGCCGCATGCCGCCTTCCTTGATCCCCTGGGGCAGCTTGTGCAGGCGCTCAAATGGCTCTCACTTGCGCTGGTGCTGCTCATGACGCTTGCCACCGCCGCGATTGTCGTGCTCGCGGCCCGCGCGGCGCATAACAGCCACCGCACCACGATAGACGTGCTGCACCTCATGGGGGCGACCGATCTTCAGATCGCGCGCCTGTTCCAGCGCCGCATCGCTCTTGATGCGCTGTTCGGCGGCTTGGTTGGGCTTGCCGGCGCTGGCGGGGTGCTCGCCTTGCTGGGTGTGCTGGGACGGAAGATCGGATCGGACCTTATCGGCGCCACTGCCCTTCCCGATTATGGCTGGGCCATACTCCTGCTCCTTCCCATGGGCGGCGTCCTGCTTTCGATGCTGACGGCGAGAACGACGGTACTTAAAGCCCTGAGACGTTCGCTATGATCCGCCGCCTTCTGTCCTTCCTGCTGCTCGCCTGGCTGCTGGGCTTTGCCTGGTTCGCCCTCCTGCTGCCGCAGCCCCTGGGGCCGGAGCGCAAGACGGATGCCATTGTCGTGCTGACCGGCGGGTCGGGCCGGATCGGCCGGGGGTTGGAGCTGCTGAAAGCGAGCACAGCGGATGCAATGCTCATCTCCGGCGTCGACCGCGACGTTCGCCCTTCCGAACTCGCCCTTGCCTATGAGGCGCCCGAAAGCCTGTTCGAATGCTGCGTCACGCTGGGACATGAGGCGGTCGACACCCGGTCCAACGGCATCGAGACGGCACATTGGATCGAGCGGCGCAAATACCGCTCCGTGCGCCTCATCACCACGGACTGGCACATGCGCCGCGCCCGTTTCGAGCTGGAACAGGCCTTGCCGGGCTCGGTGGATATCGAGGCAGACGCCGTCAGCAGTCGCCCCAGCCTCAGCATATTGTTCAAGGAGTATAATAAATATCTGCTCCGCCGGGCGGCAGGGCTGCTTGGAATTTGAAATGGTACTGCTGCGCTCGCTCCTTTACACCGCCATCTTCTATCCGATGAGCTTGCTCTATGTCCTGGCGGCAACCGCCATGCTGCCCCTTGGGCAGCCTGCGATGATCCGGGCGGCACGAAGCTGGGCATGGCTGCATCGTTTCTGCGTGACAAGGCTGCTCGGCCAACGGGTGCGGGTGGAGGGCGAAATGCCCGAAGGTCCATTTCTCTATGTCTTCAAACATGAAGCCATGTTCGAAACCATCGAGATATTAGGCCTGTTCGAAAAGCCTGCGATCCTCGCCAAGGCGGAACTCACCCGAATGCCCTTGTGGGGAAGGTTGGCCCTTGCCCATGGCGTCATTCCCGTGGAACGCGACGCCGGGGCCACGGCATTGCGGGCGATGATGAGAGCCGCCACTCGCGCCTTGGCCGACGAACGCCCGCTCTGCCTGTTCCCGGAGGGCACGCGCGTGCCCCATGGGGAAAGACCACCGCTCCGGTCAGGTTTTGCAGGCCTCTACAAGATGCTGAAAGTGCCGGTCGTTCCCGTTGCCCTCGACAGCGGACGGGTATCTCCCAGGAACAGCTTTCTGAAGCGGCCAGGGGTAGTCACTTTCCGCGTGGGAGAGATCATCCCTCCCGGTCTGCCGCGCGCGGAGGCCGAGCAACGGGTCCACAGGGCGATCAATGCGCTCAATGCGTGAGAGGATCTGCGCCGGGCCAAAAGTCCCTTCAGACCCCCTCCTGCTTGGCGGTCCTGTTGATCGTGGCTTCCGCAAGCTCCGTCAGATCATGGTCCAGCTTTCCTTCGGCGTCCGACCATTCCGCAAATTCGCTGGCTTCGGCATTGCGGCCAAGTAGCTGGGCATAAGCGGCGATCGTTCCCAGCGTCGCGATCCGGTAGTGGACGATCCGCTGAAAGGAAGCGATGATGGCTGCGTCGCGCAGCGATGCATCGCCCCTTATCTTCAACATCTTGTGCGCTTCGGCCTCCAGGGCCCGCATCGCGTCATCCTTGTGTGTCCTGGCCGAGGCGCCGCATTGCTGGATGATCTCCGAGATCCGTCTGCGCTGAACCTCGATTTTGCCTTCGTGCCGCCGCAGCCGCTTGGCCAGCTCGTCATTGTGCGCTGCTTTGGCGAGGCGCGAAAGCAAGGCAGTCAATTCTCCATCCGCATGACGCAATTCCTGCAGTTCAGCCACATAAAGCGCCTCCAGGCTGTCGATGCGGGAAGCTTCGCTCATATGGGGCAGCAAATTCTGCCACCAACGGCCGCTGCTGGAGGTCTGGCTTCCCTGAGCAGGTTGCTTCGTCTCACCTTCCTCGCTCTTTCCGGATGCCATGCGCCAGACGAGATAACCAAGTCCCGCCACTCCGATGGTCCCTGCCAAAGACAGCAGGGATATACGCGGATAGTTCCGGCTTCCGCGACCCCTGCGGCTCCATTGGCTGCGGCTACGCAATCTGTCGGCAAAGTGCATGTTCATGGCTACTGCTCCCGCGGGCGGCGGAAGGCCGCCCTTTTCCTGAATCAAAAAGGAAGCGTAACGCGGGTGGGCCGCCCACGAATTAACCTGGATTAGGGGATTGTGAAACCTATCCCTCGAACAGCACCCATAACCCGGCAATTGCCGCTAAAGCGCGCATCCGGGGCCAAAGCTCTTCACGGTATATTTGCCGCCAATGAAGAATTTGGTTCCAACCGGAACGTCAAGCTCGCAGGAATTGACGGTGACGCTCTTCGCATCAGGTTCGATATACAGCACCGGCGCCGTCGTCGTGGAGGTCGCGACCAGCTTGTCGATGACCACGTCGGCGCCGGTATTGACCCACACATGCGCGGCTTCGGCATTGACCAGCGGCGTCCCGCTGTAAATCGTGCCGGTCCGCACCGTCGCCCAGAGGCGGTAGTTCCGCTTGTTACGCTCTGCATGGGTGTCGTTGAGCACCGTGTTGCTGGACTTCAGGTCAAAGCCCGCATCGCTGTTGTCGTTGGAAGTCACTCGCTCGATGAGGATGCTGTTCACCGGCCGCTCAGTCGCGATCCCGTCTCCATTGGTATAGGTGCCCGGCACGGTCACCATCTGGAAGCCGCCGATATAGCCATCGGAGATGGTGATGTTGCTGCCTTCATAAATGGAGATGCCGATCGGCAGGTCGGGCGACACCTGTTGCTGCGCGCGCATGCGGATGTTGAAGTTCCTGATCGTCACTCCGTTGACATCGCCCCGCAGGCGAATGCCCTCGCGCTGCAGTTCCACGGCCTCGAAATCATGGACATTGAGGTTCCGGATAATCGCGCCCGTTTCGGTATAAAGCGCATATTTCGGGCCCTCGATACGCACCGGGCCCACGGTCGCGCTTTCCACCGTGCCCTTGATCCGGATCGCCACGCCACCCGCCATTTGGATCAGCGCGGCCGTCCATGTGTTGAACGACTTCAGGAGCGTTTCCGTGGTGACCGCAGTGTCGCTGGTCGTGGTCGTGGTGGTTGCTGCCGTTCCCGCCGTCTGCTCCGCCGATCCGCCGGTCAGCGCCAGCGTCTCCGTCTGCAAGGTGGACGATGGGGAGGCACTTGCCGGGGAGGACGACTCACCGCCGCCGCAGGCCGTCAGAGCCGGAATACAGGCCGCAAGCAATAACGACATGGGCTTGTTAAAGCACATCATACTGAATTCCTTCAATAAACTGGATTAGTAATCGGGAATTCAGCGTTCATTTACATGTCGTAACGACTTAGCTGCCGCAGATATTCTCGACCCGTTCGAGAATGGATTTGCCGCAATTTGGATAAGTTGAAGTTAATGGCAAAGCTGTGGTGTAATTTTTTCATTGCGATCCCGTTATATATTTATGGCGCTAGGCCGTTCCGACCACGAAACAGCCCAGGAACATTAGCAGGCCGGCAAATTGATTGGACCGGAACTTGTAAAGGGGGTCCATCCCATCTTCTTTCAATGCGGCCACTTGCCAGGCGAGATGCACTGCCATCGGCAACAGCGCGAGCAGGGCCAGCGCCTGCGGCCGCACCTGCCAGATCGCCGCCGCCCAGAACAGCAGGGCCGCAGCGTAGAAGATTGCCACCCCCATCCGCACATGCCGGCCCATGCGGAGCGCGCTCGACTTGATGCCGATCAGGGCATCATCCTCCTTGTCCTGCAAAGCATAGATGCTGTCATAGCCGATCACCCAGCAGATGCAGCCGGCGTAGAGCGTGAGACCTGGCAAGCTGAGCATCCCTGCCACCTCGCTCCACCCCACCAACGCCGCCCAACTGAACACCAGCCCCAGCCAAGCCTGCGGCCACCAGGTGATCCGCTTCATGAAAGGATAGGCCGCGACGGGCGCAAGGCTCGCCAGCGCCACCACCGCTGCATAGGGCGACAGTTGGACCAGCACCACCAGGCCGGCAAGGCACAAGGCAAGCAGCCACACAAGAGCGGCCTTCAACGACACGGCCCCGCTTGCAAGCGGGCGGCTTCGCGTCCGCTCCACTCGCGCGTCCAGGTCGCGATCCACCATGTCATTATACACGCATCCTGCCCCGCGCATGACGATACTGCCCAGCATCAACCACAGGATCAGGTCCCATTGCTCGACCGCGCCCCCCGCCAACGCCACGGCCCATGGCCCAGGCCAGAATAGCAGCACCCAGCCGACCGGCCGGTCGAAACGTGCCAGCAATGCGAATGGGCGGGCGGCGCTTGGCAGCATCGCCACCAGGCCGCGCGCTTGGGTGTCGGGGACTATGGTATCGCTCAAATCATCCTCCGTCTGCCTCAAGCCAAGCCGAAGGACACTGAGCTGTTTCAACATGTCTCGACTTCGCCCGATACGAACGGCAATAGGAGGATCGCCCAGAAGTGGAAAGACAGAAGACCGACATGCCCGCAACTCCCGCCTGGCCTCCTCAGAGCGCCCCCCGGCTTTTTGTCGATGCGCCGCTGGGTCAGGGCGTGGCTGTTCCCCTGGACGGCAACCCTGCCCATTATCTTCTCTCCGTCATGCGGGTGAAGGAGGGCGACATCGTCCTCCTCTTTGACAATCGCACCGGAGAATGGGCCGCAGAGGCGCATGACATCCGCAAACGCGACGTGACCCTCCGCGTCGTCCAGCAGACAAGGCCGCTGGAAAAGGTTCCCGACTTCTGGCTCTGCGCCGCTCCCATCAAGAAGGGCCGCATTGATCTGGTCGCAGAGAAAGCCTGCGAGTTGGGCGTCGCGAGACTTCAGCCGGTCCTTACGCGCAGAGCCGTGGTCGACAGGCTCAACCTCTCCCGCCTGCAATCGCATCTGGTCGAAGCGGCTGAACAATGCGGCCGCACCGCCCTGCCGGAGCTGCCGGAGATGGTGAAACTTTCCGGGCTTCTCACAAACTGGCCCAAGGGCCGCCACCTCTTTTTCGCCGATGAACAGGGCGGCACGCCAATGGCCCAAGCGCTGGCTTCCCGCCCCGGCCCAGCCGCCTTCCTGATCGGCCCGGAGGGCGGCTTCGATGATGAGGAACGCGCCCTCATCCGCGCTCATCCCGCTGCTGTGGCGGTCTCGCTTGGCCCGCGCATCCTGCGCGCGGAAACCGCCGCAATCGCCGCCACCTCTATTTGGATGGCTCTATCGGGCGACTGGAATTGATAGGCAATCTCTATCGATTTCTAGTTACAATTGAAAACTTTTCTATTGGCCGGAGTGCGGCGAACCGTTAAAGGCCCGACATGAGCACGCGCACAGAGTCCGGCGGAGAAGATCCTGCCATCGAATCCCGCGATCAACTGGTCGCCCTGTTCGCGAGCGGCGAAAAACCGCCGGAAAAATGGAAAATCGGGACGGAACATGAAAAGTTCGTCTACTCGCTAAAGGATCATCACGCCCCCTCCTATGAGGAGGAAGGCGGCATTCAGAGCCTCCTCTGCGGTCTTACCCGCTATGGCTGGAAGCCAGTGTTCGAGGGGGAGACCGTCATTGCCCTTTCCGGCCCTGACGGCACGATCAGCCTGGAGCCCGCCGGTCAGCTTGAATTGTCGGGCGCGCCGCTCGACAATCTTCACCAAACCTGCGCGGAGACCGGCCGGCATCTGGAGCAGGTTAAACATGTCGGCGACCTGCTGGGCGTTGGTTTCCTGGGCCTTGGCATGTGGCCTGACAAGACCCGCGAAGAGCTGCCCATCATGCCCAAGGGGCGCTACGGCATCATGCTGCGCCACATGCCGCGCGTTGGAACAATGGGTCTGGACATGATGCTGCGCACTTGCACCATTCAGGTCAATCTCGACTATTGCAGCGAAGCGATGATGGCGAAGATGTTCCGCACCTCGCTCGCGCTTCAGCCGCTCGCGACCGCGCTTTTCGCCAACAGCCCCTTTACCGAAGGCAAGCCCAACGGCTTTCTTTCCTATCGCAGCCACATCTGGTCGGATACCGATCCCGCGCGCACCGGCATGCTGCCTTTCGTGTTCGAGGATGGCTTTGGCTATGAACGCTATGCTGACTATGCGCTCGATGTGCCGATGTATTTCGTCTATCGCGACGGCCGCTATATCGATGCCGCGGGGCAGAGCTTCCGCGATTTCCTGAGAGGTGAACTTCCCGCGCTTCCCGGCGAAAAGCCGCGGCTCAGCGACTGGAGCGATCATCTCTCGACCGCCTTCCCCGAAGTGCGCCTGAAGACCTTCCTTGAAATGCGCGGCGCGGACGGCGGGCCCTGGAACCGGATTTGCGCCCTTCCTGCCTTCTGGGTCGGGCTGCTCTACGACGGTGCAGCCCTCGATGCCGCCTGGGATGTAGTAAAGGGCTGGACCATGGAGGAACGCCAGGCTCTGCGCGACAGTGTTCCCCGTCTTGCTCTCGATGCACCCATTCCGGGGGGACGCAAGCTGCGTGACATCGCGCGGCAGATAGTCGAGATTTCTTCAGCGGGCCTTACCGCGCGTAACCGCCTCAACGGCTCGGGCGACAATGAAACAGGCTATCTCGACGCGCTTCAGGAGATTGTCAGCACCGGCAAAGTCCCCGCCCAGCGCCTGCTCGACCATTATCACGGCGCCTGGAAAGGCGACCTCAGCCGGATCTATGAGGAAGAGAGTTTCTGATTTTCAATCTCCCGCGCCTATAGTGGCCGGCAAATGGCGATCACTCCTCCCTGCGTTGGGGCTGAGCCTGTCAGCCCAGTATTTTCCGTTCGTGTCGAGCGAAGTCGAGATACGCTTAGGCCGGGTCAGGGCCCCTCGGTATAAGGCTTAGATAAGCACCGCCCGCGATTTGATTTCAGGCTCGCCGCTGCAATGCCCGGTACACCAGTTCCGCGTCTGCATGCACCTACTCCGCTGCTGCCAACTCGCGCTTCCGCCCCGTCAGCCAGGCGACCAATTTCGGCACGGGGCCGTTCCGCTCCATCCATTCGGCATAGGCGACATAGTCGGGATCGGCCGACAGATGAGCCTCCTCCGTGCGTGCGCGCCAATAATAGACTCCGCTCACAACAGCCAGCAGGGCGGTGTTCCGCACCATGTCCGTCAGGCTTCCATTGGTGACCAGGAAAGGCAGCGTTGAAAGCCACCAGAACAAATTCTTCGACAGATAGGCCGGATGCTTGCTCCAGCGATAGGGCCCATGGGTCAGAATTCCCCGATGCGTCAGGTTGGAAAAGCGCAAGCCGAACGCCACGGTCGCCCAGGCATAGATGGCCGTCAGCGCCACCAGCACCGCGCCCGCCACCCACAGCAGCACCGGGTGCCCAGCAAACCAGACGCTCCAATCCTGTGTGCCGGAATGATAGTCGAGCGGACCGCCATTGTTCATAAGCACGAAGGGCGGGTAGCAGATGAGCGCAGCCACCCAGCCCGCCATGGTCGGCTCGGCTGTTCGGATATGCGCATCCAGCGGCTTCATTGTCAGCAAATAACCGACGGTCGCAAAGGCGACGTCAACGACAAACATCAGCGCGATCAGGAACCGGGCAAGCTCCACGGGACCCGCAAAAATGCCGGCGCTCCCCACATGTATCATGTCGGCAAAATTTCCCGGCACGATGGACAGCATGAACGCCAGGAAAAAGCCCTTCACCAGCCAGCTTCGCAGATGGTTCTTCACAGCGCCCCGGTCCGGCCGCCCGGCTCCTCCCACCACGAGCTGCCCAAAGGCATAGGCGCCGTCGCGCGGCTCTATCATGCGGCGGTCGAGCCAGATCACATAGGGAATGGACAATATGAACAGCCATGGCGCGGCGGCGGCGAACATGTCCATCGCGAACCGGTAACCGCCATCCCAGTACCAGCGTGCGAGGCAGTAAAGGATCGCAATCCCCGCCCATGTCGCCCATAAGCCCGCAATCTTTACCAGGCTGATGTCCAGCGTCTCCCTGAGCGGCTTGGGGTTCTTCCAATCGATTCCAGTCGAGGGCCGCAAATGCACCTTGTCCATAAGAAGCGACCACAGCACCATCGGCACGCCGCAGGCCAAAACCCCGGCCATGCCTGCATAGGATCCGTCCATCCCGAAATGCAGCGCCACGGCCACCCAGAGCATGAGACCGACAAGACCGGCAATGCCCACTCCATGGCTCACCGCAGAAGGGGGGCAGAGATCGGATTTCAGATGATGGTTTGGCGCGTCCATGACGCAGGGATGTAACAGAAAAGGGTAAGCAAGGAGTGAATGAAGACACCGATCATATTGACAGCATAACTTTTGCTAAATAGCCTTTTGGACAATGTTCAAAAGAATTTCCTGCCATGAATGATCTGAATGATGTCACGACATTCATAGAAAAATCTAGCCGTGTTACACATTATAGAGAACTTGAATCCCTGATGGTCGATGTGACGAAGGAACTCGGGTTCAACTATTATGCGCTTATCCACCATGTGGATCTGTCCAGATACTCCATGGACCTTCAGCATATGGCCGATGGCGGGCTTCTGGCCCTGTCCAATTATCCTGAAAGCTGGATCGAAACCTATGTGGAACGCAACATTGTCGCCAATGACCCGGTTCTTCTTGCCAGTCAGCGCACCAGCGTGGGCTTCGTCTGGGAAGATATGGGGCAGCTCATAAAGGTAACGCCGGTACATCATGCCATTATGGAAGACTCGCGGCGAGCGGGAGTTGCTCAGGGATTCACCATTCCTGTGAATATCCCCGGAGAAGCGAACGGATCGTGCGCCTTTGCCGTAAGAACCGGCCGCGCTTTGCCTGTCCGTAATCTGCCGCTGGCGCAGCTTGTCGGCTCCTTCGCCTTCCAGGCGGCACGCAAGCTGGTCCTCTCTGCCCAGTCTTCGTCCCTTGGGCAGCAGCGGCCGCTCAGCGAAAGGCAGCTTCAATGCGTAACGCTAGTGGCCCGAGGCAAATCCGATTGGGAAATCGGCCGAATCCTGGGTATTTCCGAAGAAACCGTGAAAAGGCACCTTGCTCTAGCACGGGCTCATTATGACGTACCCAAGCGCATTCAATTGGTGACGAGAGCCATTTTTGAGGGGCAAATCGCCCTCGCGGATGTGCTGAAATGAATGTCAATTCCCCCAAAACGGGCAATGCAGCGGTTACGCGATCCGCATAAGTCTGACCCCGAAGGGAAAGAAAGTGGTGACGAATACAGCGGACAGCCCGGGCCTGGCCTGGGCCGAACAGATGCTGCGGATGCGCCGCGAGCGCGAAAAAATCTTCGGCAAACATCTCTTTGCCGACCCTTGCTGGGACATGCTGCTCGATCTCTATGTAGCGCTCAGAAAGGGCCGGGTGATTTCGGTCTCCAGCTTGTGCGTGGCCGCCGCTGTGCCGGCAAGCACGGCGCTCCGCTGGATCGACATTCTGGTTAAGCAGGACCTTGTGTTGCGGGAACCGGATCCAAAGGACAAAAGGCGGATACTCGTGCTTCTGACCCGAAAGGCAGAAACACAGCTCGACCACCTTTTCGAGAAATTGTTCCAGGGCAGCCCGGCATCGTCCGAGGATGCGCCATCCTCGGAAAATGGCTCAAGAGCAGGAAAGCATGAAGCCCAGCTTGCGTTGGGAGCCAATGCATGCGCGGCCCTGCAGGCCCTCGCCCCAACTTTATGCCTTTTGCTCGATTCTGCCCGGGCTGAACTCACAGAAGCCCTTCGGCTGACTGCTCACAGCAATGTGCAGGACAGCCTCGGCACAAAAAGCGGCACAGGTCGCCGTGGCTCTTTTCTCGCCTGAAGCCTATTCAGGGCCCCGCATCGCCTGAAATCCGCCAGACCAGCAGGAACCGCGGGATCGCGGGTGACGCTATTCCGCAGGCTGCTGTTGCGCCCGCCTTTCCATGGCAGCCAACTCCCGCCGATGCCGGAATCGGTAGTAAAGCACCAGCAAAGTCGGCAGAAACAGCGTGTTGACCAGGTCGTGCAAGGATTCCGCCGCATTATTCTCAGTGCTGCCGAATTTTTGATTGAGGTCGATGATCTCGTTGATCCCCTCTAGCAGGAACACCGCCATCCACGGCCGCCAGTCGTGCAGCGGCTTGCGGAAAATGAATGCGAAAAAGAAGAGAAGGCCGACGCCAACATGGATATGCACGGCGTCGGGGGACAGGTGGATGCTCTTTTCAAAAGCCTGCTTGATCGGCCCCCAAATGGTCGCGATTTCGGACAGGATCATGCCTCATACTTTCGTCCTGAAGGGTGTAAAATCTGTGCCTCTGTCGAACACATCGACACCCTCCCGGCGTTTCAACGCGCCCACCACTGCATAGGTGACAGGCGTCAGCGCCGCTTCCCAGCCGGTCTTCAGGATGAACTGGCTTGCCATGACCATCAGGATCTGGTCAGCTGGCCAGTCCGGCGCACCATAAAAGGCGAGCGGATAGAAGATCAGACTGTCAAAGCCCTGGCCTACAATCGTTGACCCAATGGTCCGGGTCCATAGATATTTTCCATTAGTCCATAATTTCATCCGGGCCATCACGAAACTGTTCGCAAATTCGCCTACCCAGAAGGCCGTGATGGAGGCGAACACGATCCGCGGCACCTGGCCGAAGACGGATTCATAGGCGCTCTGCCCCTCCCAGCCCGGCGCCGGGGGAAGCGCCACCACGACATAGCTCATGGCCGCCATGAACAGTGTCGCGCCAAAGCCTGCCCAGATGCAACGCCGGGCCCTTGCAAAGCCATAGACCTCCGTCAGCACGTCCCCGATGATGTAGCTGACCGGAAAGAAAAGGATCCCCGCCCCGAAGGGCCATGGTCCAATTGCCGGCAAGTCGACAATCGCCCGCTTGCCTGCCCCCAGCACATTGGAAAGCAGCAACACCGTGACGAACGCCGCCATGACAAAGTCATAATAGCGGAAATGCCGCCCCCCGATGGCAGCAGCATCAAGGGCTTGGAGCGAGGGAGAGGGATTTTCGGCCATGGCCGATCAATATCCCGGTTTCCACGCTTTGCAATCCGCGCTATGCCGCGCCTGACCATTTAACCGGGGCCCCGTAGCTCAGCTGGATAGAGCATTCGCCTTCTAAGCGAATGGTCGCAGGTTCGAATCCTGCCGGGGTCGCCATACTTTCCGATGTCCGGCCCGGAGACATAGGTAACGGATTGTACCTAAGACATGGGTGACAATCTTGTGCCGAACGGATTGTCGATAGTCTGCAATGTTTTCTGCTCCAGGTCGATATATCCCAGGTCGTATTGCATGAAGCTTATGAGCCAGACGCCATCGTCGACCTCCTTGATTTCTGAGTTTTTGACCGGCGAGCACGGTTGAGATGTTGCATGCAGATGCGGCCGCAGGCGGTGACGAGGATGTCGCGGTCACAGAAGGGGTATTCCAGCTCGGGTAGGCTCTCATAGGTCCGTGGAGAGGGGACATAGGCTTCGGCGGGGCAGCGCATGCGATCCTGCTGCAATGTCCGGCCCGGATACCCCGCCGCTTTCCTGCAAGAGCGCGCGATATGCCATGGGATGCGACGCCCCAAATCACTGATAATCGACAGCATATTTTTTACGGGTGAGCAACGATCCCAGCTTGACTGATAATTTCTATCATTTTAGTAGACAATTTCCTTTGACCACTTTCCCCGGAAATTCCGATGAAAAATCTAAAGAAGAAAACGGCACAGTATTGTTCCCTGTCCCCTCTGTTTGCCCTGATCGCGGCGACGCCAGCGACAGCCAACGACGCCAATTATGCTCCACCCCAGCAGGGCGAGCAGGTCGCACAGGATGAAGGCTATGGCGATATCACGGTGACCGCGCAGAAGCGTGAAACGCGTTTGCAGGAGACCCCGGCCAGCATCAACGCTCTGACCGGATCGACGCTCGAAAACGCCGCCATATACGGCCTCAACGACCTGGCGAAAGTCGTGCCGGGCCTTGTGATCACGGATAATGGTCCGGGACAGCGCCGCGTGTCGCTGCGCGGGATCCGTTCTCCTGGCGAGGCGCAGGTCGCAATCTATTATGACGAAGCGCCGCTTGCCGGCGCACCGGGCACGACCAGCGATTCTGGAGGCAATCAGGGCGACCTACAACTGTTCGACGTCGAACGCATTGAGGTTCTGCGCGGACCGCAGGGGACGCTCTACGGCGCCAGCTCGATGGGCGGTACCGTTCGCGTCATCTATAAAAAGCCCGACGGTCAGTTCGCTGCGGGCGCCGATCTCGTCGGTTCAACGACCCATTATGCAGGCGAAAATTACCAGGTAAACGCAATGGTCAACGTGCCGGTGGTCGACGACCGGCTGGCCCTGCGCGCCGTCTATTTCCGCCGGAAGAATGCAGGCTGGATCGACAATCCGGGCCTTGGCAACGAAAACATCAACCGGGAAGAAACCGAAGGCACGCGTCTGCTCCTGCGGGCCAAGCCCACCGATTGGCTGACCCTTGATTTTGGGTTCCATTATTATGATGCTACAGGGGCGAACCCGGTTTGGGCGCCGGCTTCAGGACGGTTCGTCTCGGCCAGCCTTGCCAAGCTCAATTTCCAGGATAAGAACCGTCTTTATACCGGGACGGCCAACGCCGATCTGGGATTTGCCGATCTGGTCATCACGGGATCCTATCAGGACCGGGACAGTTCGTTTCGCCGGGACCCCAATCATTTCCTGCTGACTGCCTTTGATAACCCGGCCTTTTGCAGGCGCCACTTCACGGCGGCGGCCTGCGACACGCCGCAGGGCATGCAAGACTTCAACGCCTATGTCGATTCGGTGACGCCGCTAGCCTATGTTTCCCCGCAAACGATGAAGAACGGCAGCGGCGAGGTGCGCCTGCAATCCAAAGGAAATGGTTTCCTAAGCTGGACAGTGGGCGCCTATTGGTCGCGGCGCAGTTCCTGGGTGGGATCCAGCGGCATTCTGGTCGATGACTCGGGTGATCTGCGCGAAGATGCTCCCCTGGATTTCAAGCGGCAGGTACGCGACCGGCTGAAACAGGTGGCGGGCTTTGGGGAAATGTCCGTCCGTCCGCTCGATGGCCTTACCGTGACCGGCGGCATCCGATATTATGATTATCGCCGGACCGTGGCCGGTGAAATCATGAAGGGCTTTGACCTCATCAATTTCGCCGTTCAGCCTTGGACGGTTCGCGGAACGAAGGAGAACGGCCTGCTCTACAAGGCCAATGTGGCCTATCAGCCCTCTCCCGGCATTCTCGTTTATGCGCAGGCAGCATCAGGTTTCCGACCGGGCGGCGCCAATCAGGTCATCGGCCTGCCCAGTTCTTTCACGCCCTATCAGTCTGATAAGCTGTGGACTTATGAGGCGGGCGCGAAGACCACACTTCTGAACGGCCGGCTCCTGTTCAACCTGACCGGCTATGTCACGGACTGGAAAAATCTTCAGGTCACCGGCAACAGCGGCACCTTCCTCTTCCTGACCAATGCCGGCGATGCGCGGGTCAAGGGCGTCGAAATCGAAGCGGTCGCGCTGCCAGTTCGGGGCGTGCAGTTGTCCGCCAATGTCAACCTGTTGTCGGCCAAGCTGACCTCCGATCAGATCAACGACCTGGTGATCGCCAGCGGACGCAAGGGCGACCGCATTCCGCAGATTGCCAAGACCGGCTTTTCCGCCGCAGCCCAATATGAATGGGATGCCGGTGGACTGAAGGCGCTGGTCCGGAGCGACATTAGCTATGTCGGCCGCTCCTATGGAGACTTCCGCCCGAACTCGCCCTCCTATCGGCGCATGGGCGACTATGCCGAGGTCGGCGCGCGCGCGGGCGTCAGCAAAGATAATTGGGGCGTCTATCTTTTTGCGACAAATCTGTTCGACGTTCGCGGCCGGACGACCGCCGGCGTCGCGGTGGGCAGCAATGTCGAGGAAGTCACGACAATCTCCCCGCGCACTATCGGCATCAATCTAAAATTCGGCATCTAAGGTACATTGCAATGATCCATCCAGGAACTTCCATTCTAGCGCTGCTGTTGGCAGGACTGACCAGTCCGGTGCTGGCGCAGGAGCCAGTTTCCCCCAGTGCGCAAGCCGCCGTTGCCAGTGAAGCGGCCCAACTGCGGGCGGCCACCGTCCTGCCGATCATCTCCGCGCTCGAACCCAAGCTCGGCAAAATGTCACGAGATGTCTGGTCGCTGGCCGAAATCGGTTTCAAGGAAACAAAGAGCAGCGCACTCCTGCAGCAGGAACTGAAGGCGGCGGGCTTCCGTGTGACACCCGGTGTCGATGGCATGCCGACGGCCTTCATCGCCGAGGCGGGGTCGGGCGGGCCGGTCATTGCCCTCCTGGCCGAATATGACGCCTTGCCCGGGATCGCGCAGGCGGCGGTTCCCTATGAAAGTCCGGTCGAGGGGAAAAATGTGGGCCATGCCTGCGGGCATAATCTGCTCGGTGCGGCGTCGGTGACGGCGGCGATCGCTGTCAAGCAGTGGCTGCAGAAAAACGGCGTGTCCGGCACCATCCGCCTGTACGGGACCCCGGCCGAAGAGGGCGGCTTTTCTAAGGTTTACCTGGCCCGCGACGGGTTTTTCAAGGATGTCGACCTGACGCTGACCTGGCATCCTGCCGATCGCAACAACGCGACCCCTAGCCGGTTCCTGGCGATGATCTCCGGGAAATTCCGGTTCCAGGGCGTCGCGTCCCACGCCGCCGCCGCGCCCGAACGCGGCCGTTCCGCGCTCGACGGCGTGGAGGTGATGGACGTTGCGACCAACTTCATGCGCGAACACATCCCGCAGGAAGCGCGTATTCATTATGTCATTACCAAGGGCGGCGGCCAGCCCAACATCGTACCAGCCAACGCCGAGAGCTTCTATTATGTCCGTCATTACGACACTGCCGTGGTGAAGGACATTTGGGAACGGGTCGTCAAGGCGGCGGAGGGCGCGGCGCTCGCCACCGGTACGAAGGTGGATGTAGAGATCGTTTCGGGGACCTACGGCACGCTGCCCAACTACAAGTTGAACGGGATAGTCCAGCGGAACCTGGAGCGAGTGGGCGGCTATGCGTACTCGCCGGAGGAAGCGGCTTTCGCCCGGCAAATACTGGGGACCTATCCCAATCTTGGGATCAAGGAAAGCAACCCCTCTCAAATCGATCCGATGGGCCCCGAACGCAAGGATTCCGGGTCATCGGATGTCGGCGATGTCAGCTGGGTGACGCCCACCGCCACGTTGTTCACCGCCAGCTTTGTGCGCGGAACCATGCCTCATAGCTGGCAGGCTGCGGCGGCAAGCGGCACTCCCATCGGTGAAAAGGGCGCGCTGGTGGCGGCGAAGACGATGGCGCTGACCGCCGCCGAACTGTTCCTGAGCCCCGCTGAGATCACCGCCGCCAAGGCCGAATTCCACGAACGGCGTGGCCCCGATTTCAAATATGTCTCGCTGATCGGCGATCGGAAGCCAGCGCTCGACTATACGGACCATTAAGAAAGGAAGATCATGACGCATTTTTCGCGGCGCGATATGTCGCGCATCGTTGGGCTGGGCCTGGGGGCGGGATTGCTGGGCGGCTCCTCGCTTGCCAAGGCTGCGGCTGCAGCGCCGGTCCTGCCGCTCGACCATATCGTATGGGCAGTGCCTGACCTGGACGAAGGGATCAGGGTCATTGCCGACCTCACCGGCATCGAACCTGTCTCCGGCGGCAAGGCGCCAGGCCGCGCGCAAAGTCACAATGCGCTCATCAGCCTGGGCGGCGGATCCTATTTCGAGATATTGTCGCCCTCACGCGCCGGCATCGGCGGCCCATGGGAAAAGCTGATAGCAGACGGCAAGCCCCACATCGTCAGCCATGCTCTGCGAAGCCGGGATCGCTTCGCCCTGCTGCGCGGCGCCATCGCCGCGCAAGGCTATGGCTTCAGCGGGCCGCACGCCATGGGCCGGGTCCGTCCCGATGGCGGTGCAGTAAACTGGGAATTGCTGACCGTCTCCGGCACGCCGCTCGACGATGACCTGCCTTTCTTCATCGACTGGCTGGATTCATCGCCCCACCCGTCGGAAAGCTCGCCCAAGGGGGCCAGCATCGACTCCTTCGTCGTCACGCATCCGCGGCCGGCGGAACTGGGCGCTATATTCAGGAAACTGGGAGTACAGACGCCAGTGCTCGGCAGTGACAGGCACAGCATCAATCTGGTCCTCAATGGCCCGCGCGGGAAGATTTGGCTGAGCTGAACGGTCAGCTTTATCTGGTGTGCCGTCGACTTTTCAGTCAAGCCGAAAGCAGTTGTTCCGCCAGCGCCACATGCCAGTTCATCCCTGTGGCAAGCACGTCATCGTTGAAGTCATAGCGCGGATGGTGCAGCGGCGCGCCCTTGCCCTCCTGTCCCTGGCCCAACCAGGAATAGGCGCCCTTCCGCGCGTGAAGCATGAACGCGAAATCTTCCGACGTGAGCGCAGGCGCGGGCGCGACATGGGCGTGGCCGCAGACGCGGGCTGCCGCCGCGAGCGCCTTTTCCGCGGCATCCGGATCGTTGATAGTGGCGGGATAGGAGCGGTCATAGGTCACTTTGGCCTTCGTGCCGCTGGCGAGCGCAACGCCTTCGGCCACCTGCCGCAAAGCCGCCTCTATGCCGTCCTGCACCACGGGGTCGAAGCTGCGCACCGTGCCGCTGACCGACACGCAGGGCGGCAGAACATTATGAGCATGGCCGCCATGGATCTGCGTGATTGACAGCACCGCGAGGTCGGTGGGCGCAATGCGGCGGGAAACGATCGTGTTGAGCTGACCCACCAGATCGCTTGCCGCAAGTATGGCGTCGGGCGTGTGATGCGGTATTGCGGCATGCCCGCCCTTGCCTTCCAACACGATCTCAAACCTGTCGGCCGCCGCCATGATGGGGCCAGGCCGCGTGGCCGCCGTGCCCGCGGGAAGGTCGGGCCAGTTGTGAAGCGCATAGACCTCGTCAGCCGGAAAGCGGTCGAACAGCCCCGCTTCGATCATTGCCCGGGCACCGCCCTGCCCCTCTTCGGCGGGTTGAAAGATGAAATAGACGGTGCCGTCAAATCGCTTCGTCCGGGCCAGATGCTGCGCGGCTCCCAGCAGCATCGCTACATGCCCGTCATGCCCGCAGCCATGGAAGATTCCGGGCGTACAGCTCGCATAGGACAGGCCCGTCTCCTCCTGGATCGGCAGCGCGTCCATGTCGGCCCGCAGGCCAATGGACCGGTCCGAACTCCCCGCCTTCAGCACAGCGACAAGGCCCGTTCCGCCTATGCCGGTGAAAACGTCCATTCCCTCGATATCCCGCAGCGCTGCCGCAATCCGGGCGGCGGTGCGGTGTTCTTCAAATCCAAGCTCCGGATGGGCATGCAGATCGTGGCGGAAGGCCACCAAGGGCATAATCAGGTCGTCAAATACGGGTTCAGTGATGGACATGCGGAAAGCTTAGCTTTTCTGCTGGCCGCCGAACAGTCCCTTGGGCTACCGTCCCCGATTTTTAGGGTCCCGCTGCTGGGGGCGAAAGCATGCCAAGCCAGGCCACAAGAGCGAGGATCAGCACCGCAAGACTAGTCTCCGCCAGCAAACTGCACCGCAATGCTGCGACGGCAGCCGAAATGTCTCTTCGGCGAATGGCGAGTTCCGCCCCAGGCGTCAGGCGGAAGCGGTTCAAGGCCGCAAGCCCAAGCATGGCTAAAAACAGGACAAGCTTGGCGGCAAGCAGTTGGCCGTAAAGGGCAGAGACCATCTGGCCGATATTGGAGATTCCGATCAGAAACCAACTGTTCACCAGCCCGGTTATTACCAATATGGCAACCGCCCAGCTCCCCAGCGGCGAAAAATCCTCCAACGCGCGGCGGGTGAGCTCCGCATGGGCAAGATCCGTGCCGCGCCTGAAGGCCAGCATGCCGAGAGCCGCCAATGCGCCTAGCCAAATGCCGGAGGCGAACAGATGGGCGATGTCCGCGATCAGATGGAGCCAAGCGCCCGCCCCCTCACCCGCAGCGCCATGCCCCGTCCAGGCTAATGTGCCAAGCGCGGTGGCCCCGGCTGCGCTAGTGCCCGTCAGCGCTGAAAATGGCCGCCGCCAGACCAGCAAGGGTAAAAGGAAGGCGATCGCCAGCGCCACAACCCGCGCTGTCCAGGCAGCCCCCGCGCTGGTTCCAGAGAGAAGCATCGTCACCGATTCGGCATCAACCTCTGTAAGCGGAAGGCCCGCCATTGAGGCAGTGAGCAAAAACAGCGCAACGGCCGACAGAAAAATCCCCAGCACCGCCAAGAGGACAAGGCCAAAGCGCAGCTTCAATATCGAACGGTCGGAGCGTTCCGGCCCATGAAGGCCGTAAAGGCCAAACATGGACAATCCGAACAGCAGCATCAGGTCCAGATAGAGCAGAAATCTGATGCCGACGCTGGCCGGATCCTCCATGCGTCAACGCACCTTGAAGGTGTGCGTGCCCGTGATCCGATGCGTATCGTCCGCCACGACACGCCAATTTACGCGATAGTCACCGCGGGGAAGAGGCTTTGCCAGAACGATCAGGAGAGTCTTGCCGTCCTTCGAAACGCTGCTCTTGGCACCCATCTTCATCCGGCCGTGATTGGGCGTTCCCGGCATTCCGGTCATCACCACGTCAGCGCCGGAGAAGGCCGGAACCAGCTTTTCATTGAATTGCAGCTCTATGCTCCCGGTGGATTTCACCGTCGCATTTGCCGCGGGCGTGGCGTTGACCAATTTGGGATGAGCAAAGGCCGGAGCGGAAACCAGCATTCCTGCAGTCGCGGCGAAACTCAGGATCTTCTTCATTGGGGCACCTTTGCGAAAAAACAGGCCGGGATGCGCCCGTTTAGTGACATGGAACGGATGAACCTGCTCTTTACCCTTCAACGCGGGGCGTTTCAAAACAGCAAATCGCCGGCCCCCCTTCCGCTGTCTTTCTTTTGCAAGTTCAGTATCTAAGGTCTTGCCCGCAAAGCGTCGAAATTGTAGCACCACATGGGTCGCTGGATAAAAGAAATATGAGGACGCCGTAAGGGCGGACGTCCGCAGCGATGGGGGGACATTTGTGCGATTGCGCCTGATTTTTCCAGTCTTGATGGCTGCCACCGCCTTTAGCAGCGGAACGCTGCCAGCGCAGGAATTAAGGCCCAGCCTGGCGGACAGCTTCCGCCTGGGCAGCGGCGGAGGCGCGCTGTGTCAGGCCCAAAGCCGCGCTACCGATCCGGCAGTCCAAGGCATGTTCGACCGGGCCTGGACGCTGGTCTGCCGCGACGCGGCCCAGCCAGTCGGCCAGCTTTACGCCCTGCGCGATGGTGGGGGCGGGCTGGAGGCGAGATTGGCCGCCGCCCGCCGCCAGGATCTAAGCTGCGGCGCCCCGGCAAATGTACAGGTCGCGGATGTTGGCGCGGTCACGTCTCGCCAATGTCAGTTGACAGCCGCAAGGCTTGGCTATGTGATCCACCAATATCATGCAGGCAAGGTGACCTATGTCGCCCAGGGCCTTGCCAGCTATGACAGCGCCTTGCAACTGGCGCTCCGCACCATCGTGGCGGACAAACCTGTCGATGGACAGATCGCCATCGCCATCAGTGGAACCGACGATCCGGCGGCTTTTGCACGCCTTCAGGCGGGAACATTGGACCCGGAGACATCGTTGGCGGAAGGCTATCGCCGCAACAATAGCGGCAATTATGCCGAAGCCGCCGAATTTTTCGACAGCTTGCAGGAGCAATTTGACGAGAGTGACGCAGCGAAACTCTCACCCGCCGAGCGGGAAGCGCGTCAGCATGAATATCTTGTCAACCGGGCACTTCAGCTTTCCAATCTGAGCGAATTCGGCCAGGCCGATGCGCTCTTTGCCCAGGCGGGGAAAATCGCCACGCGGGACCGGGTCCAGCTTCGCCTGCGCCGCAATTTCCAAGCGATGCACAAGCTTAACCAGCGCGAATATGGCGAAGCCGCAGCTATTCTGGACCGGTCGGTTCTGCCCACAGGCGTTAATAGGCTAGCCTCGAGCGATACAATCGAACTCAGTCCGCAACTGGCAGCAGAGATCAACAGCAGTGCCACCGGTGCGACGGCGCTGGGCGTCTCCCAGGATACACGCCTTACCCCGAATGAACGGGCGGCAATCATCGACGCTCAGGCAAGCCAGCTCAGGGGTACATTGCTGCGCCTGAAGGGCCAGCCGCGCGAGGCGCGGGCGATGCTGGAGAAGGCTCTTTCGGATGCCATGGTCATTCGCAGCGGACGGGTGACTTCGATCACGCGTCTTCGCGCCCAGTTGCTGGCGGAAATGGCACTGACCCATGAGGCGGAGGGCAATGCCGGAGCGGCCGAAAACATGCTCCGGGAAGCATTGAAGCTGCTGTCGACGCAATATCCTGAAACCGCAGCGATGAACGGGGCGCGGGCGCGTCTGGCCGCTTTCCTCGTTCGGCGGCAGCGCAAGGACGAGGCGTTGGCCCTTTATCGCGAGATCGTAGGCAGCACCGCCGCCAATCGCGCCAGCGTCACTGGCCTTGCCAACCAGCTCCAACCCTATTTCGAACTGCTCGCCGCTGACATTCCAGCTCATCCCGAGAGCAGCGGCAGCCTGTTCCTCGCAAGCCAGCTTCTTGTTCGTCCGGGGGCCGCCGACACGATGGAAGTTCTGTCGCGCGAACTGCAGGCAGGCGACGGGGAGGCCGCACGCCTCTTCCGGCAATCGGTTTCCCTTTCGCGCGACATTGAGCGCCGGCGCATCGAGTTGGCCCAGCTCATCCAGACCGGGCAACAGGATGCGAGCGCAGCGCCGCTCATCGAGGCTGCGCGAAACGAGATCGAGGATCTCGGCAGGCAGCAGGTGGAGACGCAGGCGGCCCTTGCGGCCTATCCGCAGTATCGCGCCGTATCGCGCGAGGCGGTTACATTGGACGAACTCCGCTCCGCGCTGAAGCCGGGCGAAGCCTATCTGAAGATGGTGCGGGCGGGCAATGCGCTGTTCGCGGTCTATGCCGATGGCGCAGGCGCGACCGGCTATCGCCTTCCCATTTCCAGCACGGAACTGGAGCGCAAGGTCAATGCGCTGCGGGAGACAATCTCCACCGTCGTTGGCGGCGTGCAGACGACCTATCCTTTTGACGTGGAGCTGGCCCGCTCTATCTATCTTGACCTGTTCGGGCCAGTCGGCGAGCGGCTTGAAGCCGTGACGCACCTGATCTTCGAGCCTGACGGAGCGATGCTGCGCCTGCCGGCGAACCTGCTTGTGACCGAGCAGGCGGGCGTGGATGCCTATCTGCAGCGTCTCGAGGACCCTAATGCGGATGAGTTCGATTTTCGCGGCATAAAATGGCTTGGCCGTGGCCGGGCGATCAGCACCGCGCTTTCGGTGCGCGGTTTTCGCGACGCACGCCTTGCCAGTTCTTCGCGGGGCACGCGGAGCTATTTGGGGCTGGGACAGAATGCGCCGGTCGCAAAGGTCACGACTGCCGCCCTTACCCGGTCCGCGGCCGGTGCGCCGGATGAGCAATGCCAATGGCCGCTGGATGAATGGAACCGGCCCATTGCCGCAACAGAACTTCGCCAAGCCGCCAGCATATTGGGACCCTCCGGCACCGAAATAGTGACTGGCACTGCCTTCACCGACAGCGCGATCATGGCGCGGAGCGACCTTCGCGACTATCGCGTATTGCATTTCGCCACCCATGGCCTTGTCACGCCGCCACGCAGCGGATGCCCGGCACGGCCAGCACTGCTCACTTCCTTCGGCACAGGCAATTCCGATGGCTTGCTGAACTTTGCCGAAATCTTCGACCTGAAGCTGGATGCCGATCTCGTCATCCTCTCCGCCTGCGACACTGCGGGCCAGGCCAGCAAGGAAGCAACGCGTGCGGCGGGCCTTGGCACCGGCGGCGGAACCGCGCTTGATGGTCTGGTGCGCGCTTTCATCGGCGCAGGCGGCCGGGCAATCATCGCAAGCCACTGGCCAGCGCCGGACGATTATAATGCCACGGAACGGCTGATCGGCGGCCTCTTCGGCCAGGGGACGGCGGACAGCATCGGGACAGCACTGCAAAAGGCGCAGGTGCCGCTGATGGACAGTGCGGAAACCTCGCATCCCTTTTACTGGTCAGGGTTTGCGATTGTAGGCGACGGCGCGCGTCCCCTGCTTTCGCGGTGAAATCCTTCCTCGCTCAGCCAGACAAGCTGCTGCGCAATATCGGCACTGTCCGGCTTGCGGGAACCTTGCTGTTCGTTCTGCTGGGCGTGCTGGTGGCGCGCTATAGCTGGTATCTGCCGCTTGTCGGCCAGGCGGAGCGCGCCTTCTACGACCTGCGCATGACGGCAACGGCTCCGCATGTCGAGCAGGACGACCGGATCGTGATGATCGTCTATACCGACGACACCCTCATCGAAACGAAGAAACGATCACCGCTCGACCGGGCGACCTTGGCGCGGGCGCTCGCGAATATCGATGCCATGGGTGCGAAAGCCATTGGTATCGATATTCTCATCGATCAGCCGCAGGATGAGGACCAGCAACTGCTATCCGCTTTCGCAGCGATGAAGACGCCGACCTTCCTCGCCTATGCCGATATCGCCACCAATGCGGGCAATATCGAATATCGCCAGCAGCAGTTCCTCGACGGGTTCATGCGCCGCCTCAAGGGCACCGGCGTCAAGGCTGCGAGCATCAGGCTGGAGGTAGACGGGGACGGCGTCGCGAGGAGCTGGCCAGTGCAGCCTGCTCACCTGCCGCCGTTGCTGGCGCTCGCCATGGCGGAAAATGGTGGAGGGTTTCAGGACTATACGGGTTCCATCCGTTACCGCCTGCCACTATCGCAGGACCGCCCCGTTATCGCCTCCTTCCCGATCGATCTGTTCGCCAATCCGGATACGGCCGCCGCCTTCGCCGATCAGGTACGGGGCCGCCATGTGCTCATCGGGGGCGATATTGTCGATCTCGACCAGTTCGAAACCCCAATGACAGCCATCACCGGCGAACGGATGATCGGCCTGGAGGTCCATGCCAATATCCTTGCCCAATATCTTGACGGCTACCGCCCCAATCAGACCTCGCCCTGGGCGCTATGGACCGCCGCCATTCTGGTGGCCGTGGCGGGCATCTTGACCAGCCTCATCGAAGGAAAGAACTGGAAAATTGCCCCGCTGATACTCGTCCAGCTCGCCTTTTTCATTGCCCTTCCCTTCTATCTCCAGGCCCATGGCACCGACACGCAGTTCCTGCCGGGCAGCGGCTGGGCGCTGGGCTGGTTTATCGCCTATGTCTCGGCCGGTTCGGCGGCGCGGGCGGTGGGGTCGGAACAGCGGAAATTCGCTCAGGCAGCGCTTGGCAAATATCTGCCCCGCGACATAGCGCAGGAAATATTGGAAGATCCCGACCGCCTCGCCCTGCATGGGGAAAAGCGCAATATCTTCGTAGTGTTCACCGATCTTGAAGGCTTCACCAAATTATCCCACGCCATTCCGCCTGAAATGGTGGCAAGCCTCCTCAATCGTTACCTCGACATGCTGAGCGATGTCGTGCTGGAATATGGCGGCACAATCGACAAATTTGTTGGCGATGCCGTCGTGGCTTTCTGGGGGGCACCGATCTCCCGCTCCGATGACGGGGAGCGCGCGGCAAGGGCCGCCTATGCCATGTGGCAGGCGGGCGAAGCCTTCCGCCAGGACATTCCCGAGGGCGTTCCCCCGATTGGCCGCACCCGGGTCGGCCTGCACTATGGCGAAGCGATTGTCGGCAATTTCGGCGGAGAGGGCCGCATCCAGTACACCGCGCTGGGCGACAGCATGAACACCGCCGCCCGGCTGGAGGCCGCCAACAAGCAGCTCGGCTCCTGCGTCATCGCAAGCCGGGAGGCGGCGGAACGTTCAGGGCTCGATTGGTGGCGGCCGATGGGGCGGGTCGTGCTTCGCGGCCGAGCGACGCCCGTCGACATTTTTGAACCCAGACCCGATCTCGACACAAGTGACCTGCATCACATACGGGACATGGTGAATCAGTTATCAACCAATAGGGGTAGCGCCGTTGCAGCCCTTTCGGCCTATGCCGGCAGGCATAGCAATGACGCTGCCCTCGCCAATCTGCTATACCGCCTGGAAAATGGCGGGGCTGGAGGGGAATATGTTCTTGACTAGGAAGTTCCGCATCAACGCCTTCAAATCCGCGGCAATGGCGATGGCCGTGCTAACTGTCCCCGCTGCGCTTGCCGAAACCATCGTCGTAAGGTCGGGCGGCCCCTCGGCGGGCAGCTATCCTCCGGGCAGGAAGATAGCGGACAACAGCGTCCTGACCTTGCAGGCAGGCGACGTGCTGACCATCCTTGACGGACGCGGCACGCGTACATTGAAAGGGCCGGGGCGCTTCAATACAAGCGCCGCCTCTTCCGGTGTCAGCGACACGCGCAACAGCCTTTCCGGGCTTCTTGGAACGCAGCGAGTCCGGCGGGCCCGAACGGGGGCCGTACGTGGTGGAGCGGACGAAGGCCGGATGCCGCGCAGCCCCAATCTTTGGTATGTCGACATCAGCCAAAGCTCCAACGTCTGCATAGCGGACACCAATAATGTGCAGCTTTGGCGGCCTGATCTTACCCAGGCGCTGACGGTCACCGCCCGCGACGAGAAGAGCGGCAAGAGCGCGGCCATTCCCTTTGAAAAGGGACAGTTTCGCGCGACCTGGCCAGCGGCGTTGCCGGTGACGGAGGGAAGCAGCTACACTTTAAGCTGGCCGGGGCTTCAAAGACCGGTGAAGATCGCCTTTTCGATCATGAACGCCACTGACGAGGGCCTGGAGAGCATGGCCTCCATGCTGATCAGCCGCAAATGCGATGCGCAGCTCAACCTTCTGGTGGACACGGTCGCGTTGCCCGATCCGCAGCCCGCGCCAGAGGGGTAGGTGCATCAAGACTTTGCGCATGAAAAAGCAATGGAATTCAGCCTCCTTGCTTGCACCAGAGGGGCATCGCTGATAGCAGGCGGGAAATAGAAAAGACCGTACGGAAGCGGTAACTCCAAAGTCGAAAACTGATTGCAAAGATCAATTATCATCCTCCTTTCGCGGGAGGATTCGGGGGCATAGGTCCGGCCGCAAAAATGCGGCGGGCAACAAGGGGACGGAAGATGGGCTTTGGCCGGGCGTTGGCATTTGTTCTGATGGGCTCAGCGCTGCTGCCCGCCAATCTTATGGCGCAGACAACCGGTGCGCCGACCCGTGAAGAAATCGAACGCGGCCGTGCTCCCGTCACTGAACCGCAGCGCCCCACGCGGCTCACGGTGGAGGGCGATGTGGAGCGCGCGCCCTGCCCCCTCGCGGACCCGCAATATGCCAATCTGACCGTTTCGATTTCCGCCGTTCAATTCGAAGGACTGCAGGGCCTCTCGCCCGAGTTGCTCCGCCCCGCCTGGGAAGGCCATGTTGGCCGTGACATGCCCATCGCCGAGCTATGCGAGATCCGGGACAATGCGGCGACGATCTTGCGCCGCGAAGGCTATCTGGCTGCCGTTCAGGTTCCCCCGCAGCGGATCGAAAAGGGCGGCACGGTCCGTTTCGACGTGCTGCTTGCAAAGCTCGTCGCTGTTCAGGTGCGGGGCGATGCGGGGCGGAGCGAGGAACTGATCGCGGCCCATCTGGAAGCGATCAAGGACCGGCCGCTCTTCAACATATATGAGGCGGAGCGTCATTTGCTGCTTGCCGGGGATCTTCCCGGCTATGATGTGCGGCTGACCCTGCGTCCCGCCAATGCCGCGCCGGGCGAAGTCATCGGCGAGGTTCGCGTCACCCGCCAGCAATTCCAGGTCGATGCCAATATTCAGAATTACGGATCACGGGACACCGGCCGCTGGGGCGGGCTGGCGCGGGTGCAGATCAATGATCTGACCGGGCTTGGCGACATGACGACGCTCAGCCTGTTCAACACCGCCGAAATTTCGGAGCAGACGGTGCTACAAGCCGGCCACAGCTTCGCCATCGGCCATGACGGCCTGCGCTTGGCAGGCGACTTCACCTATGCCTGGACCCGGCCAGACATCGGCATCGACCTTGATTCGGCCACATTGATCGCGAGCCTTGCCGCCAGCTATCCCCTGATCCGCAGGCAGTCGCAGAATTTGCTCGGCACGGTCGGTTTCGAGCTGGTCGATCAGAAAGTGGATTTCGGTGCGGTGACGCTGAGCGAGGACAAGCTGCGCGTCCTCTATGCCCGTGTCGACTATGACATGATCGACCGCGCCAGTCTGGGCAGCACGATCGGCTATAGCGGCGCCGAACCGCGCTGGCGCTTGGGCGGATCGGTGGAAGCACGCCATGGCCTCTCCATTTTCGGCGCCAGCAATAGCGGCGACCGCATCAGCAAGCTGGAGGCAGACCCCACGGCGCTGGTCTTGAGGGCGGCGGCATATGGCGAATTCCGTCCAATACCCAAGATCACCTTCAGCCTTTCGCCCCGCTTCCAGTACAGTTCCGACCCGCTGCTCAGCTATGAGGAGATGTCGGCGGGCAATTACAGCTTCGGGCGCGGCTATGATCCCGGCACGATCATTGGCGACAGTGGCGTCGGCTTTCAAGCGGAGGTCCACTATGGCAGCATCATGCCGAAGGGCGCGAACGCGATTGCGGTGCAGCCTTTCCTGTTTTTCGACGGCGGCTGGCTCTGGAATGAAGACAGCGCCTTTGTGGGCCTTGACCCGCAGAAGCTTTTTTCGGCGGGCGCCGGCATTCGGGGGGCCTGGGGCAATCACGCTCGGGTGGACCTGACCCTCGCCGTTCCGATGGAGCGCGCGGGTTTCCTCAACCGAAGGGGCGACCCCCGGCTGCTGCTGTCCCTGACCACCAAGCTTGTTCCGTGGAGGCAGTGATGATGAAGTCCAGCATTCACAACGCCCCTCGCCTCAAAACACCGCTGCTTCAGGGATGCGCCCTTATTGCCATCGTGCTCGCCGCGGCGGCGCAGGTCCCGCAGGCCGGAGCAAGCGGTTTCCAGGGCACCGGCGCTGTCGTCTCCGGCTCCGGCTCGGCCTCCATCGTCCAGGGCGCGACCAGCGATACCATTACGGTGGATACGAGCGAGGTGGTCATCGACTGGACACCAACCGATACCGGCGGCACCGGCACCATCGATTTCCTGCCGACAACCAATTCGGTCCTTTATGTGGACAATTCTTCTGCCGGGCTTTCGGGCTATACCGTATTGAACCGTATCCTGCCGGTCGACGGCAGCGGCAATCCCGTGACAAGCCGCCCGGTCGCCTTCAACGGAACTGTGACGACGCAGCTTGGCGCCAATAATTTCCCTGTCGGCAATGTGTGGTTCTATTCGCCCGGCGGCATCATCGCAGGACCGACGGCCGTTTTCGACGTCGGCTCACTTGTCCTGACCAGCAGCGACATCGACGACACAGCTGGTTTTGGCTCCAGCGGGAGCATCAATTTCACCGGGACGCCCAACAGCTCTTCGCACGTCACCATCCAGCCTGGCGCGCAGATCAATGTCAGTGCGCCGGGAAGCTATGTCGCCCTCGTCGCCCCCTCGATACAGCAATTCGGTACGGTCAACGTCAACGGCTCTGTCGCCTATGTGGGTGCGGAGGCAGCGACGATCACGATCAATAGCGGCCTTTTCGACATCGCCATCACCACCGGCACCGACGACGCCAATGGTGTGGTCCATACTGGCACGACCAACCTGACGCCCGACGCCGGGCCGCAGCGCGCCTTCCTTGCGGCTGTGCCGAAGAACAGCGCACTTACCATGCTTCTTTCGGGGGATTTCGGCTATACTCCCGCAGCGGTCGCCGCGACGCAGGACAGTGCGGTCATATTGTCCGCCGGGCACGACATCCTCTCTGGGCAGTCGCTGGGCACGCCCAATAGCAGCACCAGCGCAGCAGCCAATATTTCCATCGGTAATGTGAGCGACACCGGCTTCGTTTCTGCCGTAGATGGTCGTGCAACAGGGTCGATCACGATCAATCCGGTGCCTTCGGGAACCGTCACCTTCAATCAGAACGCGAACTTCAAGGCGGCAACGTCGATCACCGTCGGCGCCGACAATGGCGAAACCATTGATGCCGATGCCAACCTGTCGCTCGATGCAGGGCTTGGCGCCATCGGCGGAATCGCGGCCCTCTATGCCGATGGTTCGGGCCAGGTCACCGTCGGCGGCGCCTTGACGGTCGGCGCCAGCGCTGTGGGCCTCGACAATTTCACCGCCGGAGGAACCGGCGGCAGCGCAACCGGCGGCACCGCTGAAATCCGCACCAATGGCGGCAGCATCTCGGCGGGAAACATAGAGCTGTTCTCGACCGCGAGGGCGGGCCTTGGCGGTCTCAGCTCAGGAACCGCGAGCGGCGGCACGGTTCGCATCGCCATGACCGGCGGCAGCATCACCACCAGCGACATCCAAATGGATGTGTCGGCAGGGCAGCAATTCTCGACCTCCATCACCTCTCTCAACGGCGGCAACGCCACAGGCGGAAATGCTGAGATCAGCGTCAATGGCGGCACCCTCAGCTCAGGTACAATGTTCATCAACGCTGAGGCCAGCGGCGGCGATGCCGATACCAGCGGCACTTCCGGAAACGCCACGGGGGGCACGGTCAATATCGCGGTAAGCGGACTGGGCCAGTTCGCTCTCACCGGCTGCGCGAACGGAACTTGCGATATCTCCGCCAATGCAAGGGGCGGCCAGGGCTTTGTCGGCGGAAGAGGCATCGGCGGCACGATCACGATGACGGCCCAGGACGGAATATTCGCATCGGACGGCGACTTGTTCCTATCGGCCGATGGCTTTGGCGGGTATGAGATGACCGGCGGCATGGCGGGTGATGGGACCGGCGGCACGGTCCTGCTTCAGCTATTGCCGGGCACCGCCAACAGCGCCGCGATGACCTTCGGCAATCTCGACGTCCACGCCGATGGCTATGGCTTGCCCATTCCCGGCGATTATTTCGGCAGTGGCAATGGCGGCACCGGCAGGGGCGGCTCTGTCCGTGCCGATGTGCTGGGTGGTCTGCTGAGTGCACAATCGATCATGCTTGGCGCGGTCGGTCTGGGCGGAGAGGGCGGGGAAAGCACCGGCGCCACCGCCTTTACCGCAGGCGACGGGTTTGGCGGGACGGCCACCTTCAACGTCAATGGCGGATTTGCGGATGTCACGGGCATGCTCGCCCTTTCGACACTGGGCACCGGCGGCTTCGCAAGATCGCCGAGCAGCCCCGGCAACCTCATGGCCGCTGGCGGAAATGGCACAGGCGGAACGTCGCAACTGATGGTAGCCAGCGGCACGCTGAATGCGGGAGACATTTTCGTCCACGCCTATGGCCTTGGCGGGGACACGGATCAGGTGTCAGACAGCGATGCGACATCGGGAGGCAATGGATTTGGCGGCACAGCGGCTGTTGCCCTGAATGCCGGCGCCAGCGTCACTGCAACTTCCCTGGAAATTCTCGCCAGTGGCGAAGGCGGCGCCGGCGGCGACAGCTTCGGCTTTGGCAATGCGGGGTCCGGCGGCGACGGCACGGGCGGTTCAGCGGCGTTCGACGCGCAGGGTGCGAGCTATGACTTCCCCACCTTGTCCCTGGAAGCGCAGGGCATTGGCGGCGCGGCAGGCGCGGCAGGCAGCGGCCTCGCCGGGACGGTTGGCAACGGGACTGGCGGCACTACGCGGTTCAGCAACGGCGGCACGGCCGCTCCCACAGGTGCGCGCAGCGTGGGAAATCTGAGCTTCAACGTCAGCGGCACAGGCACCACCATTCGTTCCGGCCGCATGGAAGTCAGCGACACGGCCGGTTCCGGGGGCGGATTGGCCATTTCCGGCAGTTTGACCGGCACAGGCTTTGGACCCGCCGCCAACGCTTCATCCGGTTTTTATTACACCAGCCTTGGCGACGTGAAGGTCACGACTGTTACGGCTCCGGTCATTGACATCAATGCCATGGGCGCCGTTACGGTCGACGGACTGCTTAGCGGCACCAACATCGCCATTGCCTCAAACGATCTCATTATCGGATCGGGAGGGCAGATCGGTTCCCGGTCAGGCACAGTGACGCTGGAACTGACGAACAATGACGACAGCCGCCGGACCTATATCGGCGGGACCGGCAATAGCAGCGGTTACAGCTTGTCAGCAGCCGAAATCCTGCAACTATTCTCGAACCTGATCAGCATAACCGGTCCGCAACTTGCCTCTCAAAGCACCGCCTCCGTGGGGTCTTCCAGAGCCCCGGACGTGATCGTCGACAGCTTCACGTTAGGTGCGGGCAGCGGCGGCAATCTCGGCCCCAGCGGCATCCTGTCAATCTCCACTCCGGGCAAGTTGCGGGTCATTGGCGCTGTCACGCTTAACGATTTCAATGCCGGGAACCTGTTCGACATCAGTGCGGGCGACGCACTTGAAGTCATAGCTGGTCAAGGCAGTGTCGACATGCGCAATGCCAATGGCGCGCTTACCGGAACGCTGCGGCTGGCCTCGGATGATGTGATCGTCGCAACAGCCGCCGCCATAGCCGATGTAGCAGGAGCCGCCGGTATCGGAGCCATTAATCAGCGGCTTTCCCTGAATGACGGGATAATCCTGGATGAAGGGGCGTTGAGGGCCGGCACGATCAGCTTTGACGTGGTAAACGGTCTTTATGTGCAGAATCTCGGCGCATCGGATGCGGTATCCGACAGACGTGGCTTTACCGCCAACACCTTGGACATCACCACGGCCAGCGACACGGCACGTATCGCCATCAATGGCCGTCTGGTGGGAGGGGGCAGCTTCATAACAGGCGCGGATGTGATCCCGCTGGCCACGACGGACGGGAGTTACGATCCTCGCTCAACGATTAACGGCTGTTTTATCGCCAATCCATCGCTTTGCGGGCCCGTCACCTTTGTCGACGACGGCCTTAGCCCACCGCCTCATGACGAGATCCTGGAACCCCTGGAGGCGGGCGAAAGCGGCACCGGGTCGGACCTTTTCCCGACCATGGTGGTGGAATTGAAGGACTTCGAACCCTTCGGTTATCCACCGCTGATCGATGAGCCCGTAACGGGCGCCGGCAATGACGATCTGTGGATGCCGGCCTGCGAAACCGGCGGCGAGGCGGCGGGCTGCGCGGAACCCTGACAGGTTTGACCTTAGGGAAAGGCCAAAAGGCTTGAAAGCAATGGCTTGGCCCGGCAATAGGCACTCACAAGGGGCCGATAAGCACAACGCAGCGGTCAGGGGGGATCAACGAACAATGCCATGGGGAAGAGACACAGCCAAGCATCGCACCTTATGGGCGGTGGCTGTCATTCTCCTCGTCCTGGCGGGTTTCATCCTGTTCTCCGGGGCTTCTCCCACCACCGCGCCGGTTGATGCGGCGACTTCAGGCGACAGGAATATTCATCTGGGCGTCGCCTCCTGCGCGGGGACGACCTGCCATGGCCGCATGGAAGCCGACGGCAGGATTGTGCGCCAGGATGAACTGATGCGCTGGCAGGAGCCGTCCACCCCGGGCGGCGCGCATAGCCGGGCCTTTGCGGTGCTTTCCAACATGCGCAGCCGCCAGATCGCCCGCAATCTCGGCATCGGAAACGCAAGCACGTCCCCCCTGTGCCTTGGCTGCCATGCCGATCCCGCGCCCGCCGGAAAGCGAGGCGCCCGGTTCCAGCTCTCCGACGGCGTCGGCTGCGAAAGCTGCCATGGCGGGGCTTCCGAATGGATTTCCAGCCATTATGCGGTGGGCACAACCCATGCAGCCAATATCGCAAAAGGCATGATCCCGCTGGATGATCCCCGCGCGCGGGCTTCGGTCTGTCTCGACTGCCATTTTGGCAGCGCCAATGGCGGGCAGTTCGTCACGCACCGCATCATGGCGGCGGGGCATCCGCGGATCAGCTTTGAACTCGATCTCTTTTCCACGCTGCAGCAGCATCATAATGAGGATGGCGATTATGCCCGGAGAAAGGGGCGGACGAACAATGTGAAGCTCTGGGCAGTCGGGCAGAGCATGGCGCTCCAGCGCTCACTAGCGCTCTATACCGACCATGACACGGGCAATGACGGGGTCTTTCCTGAATTCTACTTCTTCGATTGCCACAGTTGCCACCGGCGCATCTATGACAGCGATGAGGCGGTGCGGACGTTCGAGAGCAATCCGGCGCGGTCCATTCCGGGCGGAATGCCGCCCTATAATGACGAGAACATGATCATGCTTTCGGCCGCGGCAAAGATAGCCGCCCCGGCACTGGCCGCCCGTTTCGATGCCGACAGCCAGGCTTTCCATGCAGCCCTGGCGAAGGACCGCGCGGCGGCTGTCGGCGCCGCCAGCAAGCTGCGGCAATCGGCGGCCGCACTGACCGATGCCTTTGGGTCTGCCGCCTTCGGCCGGGATCGGACATTCGCCATTATCGACACGCTTGCCGGAAGCGCCGTTGCGCCGCGTTTTACCGACTATGAGGGCTCGGTGCAGGCAGTGATGGCGGTGGACACGCTGCTCAATGCGCTCGTCAGTTCCGGCGAAGTGACGGTGGGCGCAGCGGCGAGCATCCGGGCCAATATCAACCGCGCCTATGCGGCGGTGAAGGACCCCAATGGCTATCGTCCCGGCGAGTTCAGGGCAGCGCTGGGCAGCGCGGCGGCAAGCATAAGGGCGCTGCGCTGATGGGGTGCCTGGCCTTAAATCGCTTTTGCGCGAATGGCGGGAAAAGGTGGCTCACCACTTTCCTCACGGGAGCCGCCTTCCTCCTCTCCTCCTGCGGCGGAGGCGGCTCGGATAGCGGCGGAACGTCCGCGCCGACACCCGCACCTACGCCTTCCCAGCTTTACACCGCGCCTGCGCAGGAGGCGCTATCAGTCGCCAATGTGGAGCAGATTATCGCTAATGCCGCCGCCGAAGCGAGTGCGCGGAATCTGCCAGCCGTCATCGCAGTGACCGACCGGGTCGGCAATGTGCTCGCCGTTTTCCGCATGCCCGGAGCGCGGGCGAATGCCACCACCAGCGCCGCGCCCAACGGCGCCAATATGGACGCGCAGAATGCCAGCTTTCCCGCCGAAGCAGGCGCAATCGCCAAGGCGATCACGGGGGCATATCTGTCGAGCGGCGGCAATGCCTTTTCCACTCGCACGGCCAGCATGATCGTGCAGGAGCATTTCCCGCCCGCACCGGGAACGGCGGGATTGGAAAGCGGCCCCCTTTTCGGAGTGCAGTTCAGTCAGCTTCCCTGCTCCGACCTTGCCGCGCGCCATGTATCGGCGGGCACAGGCGCATTGATTGGTCCCAAGCGCTCTCCGCTGGGGCTCGCTGGCGATCCGGGTGGGTTCCCCCTCTATAAAAATGGCGTGCTGGTAGGCGGCATCGGCGTGATGGCCGATGGTGATTATGGTGTCGACAGCGATATCACGGATACCGACAGCGATCCGGAAGAATTTATAGCGCTTGCCGGAACGCTTGGCTTTGCAGCGCCCGAAAGCATCCGCGCCAACCGCATTACCGTCGATGGAACGGCGCTCCGTTACGCGGATGCCAGCTATTCGGCGCTCCTGACCAGCGGCAATGCCAGCTACGCCGCAACCTCAGGATCGCTGGTGGCGGTGACCGGCTATTATGGCACCCCTACCCCAGCAGTGATCGCAGGCACCCCTTATGGCAGCGAGGCGTCCGGCATCCGCGCGTCGACCTCCGCCGAGTTCAGCAACCGCGACGCCTTTGTCCTGACTGACGGCTCGGGCGCCAACCGCTATCCCATCCGCGCCGGGACCGATGCCGTTGCCCAGCCCCTCTCCGCCGCCGAAGTCCGCGCGCTGCTGGAGGAAGCCTTCTCCACCATGAGCCGCGCCCGCGCCCAGATCCGTCAGCCGCTCGACAGCCGCGCGCAAGTGAGCATCTCGGTAGTGGACACCAACGGCGCGGTGTTGGGTATCGTCCGCTCGCCCGACGCACCAATCTTCGGCACAGACGTTTCGCTGCAAAAGGCGCGCACGGCGGCTTTCTTCTCCGGTCCCAACGCCGCGAGCGACCTCCAGGCCAATCCGAGCAGCGACGTAGGGAATTTTATTCAGGCGATGCGCACGTTTCTTGATGACCAGACGGCGCTCAATGGCAATACCGCCTTTGCTGATCGCTCCATCGGCAATCTGGCCCGCCCATATTTCCCTGATGGTGAAGTGGGTCAGCCCAACGGGCCGCTGTCGCGCCCCATCGCACAGTTCAACCCCTTCTCCACCGGCCTCCAGTCGGCACTCATCGCCGGCAATCTGGTCGAGCATCTGAATTTCGTGGTTGGTGCGAGTGCCACAGACACGCCGCAAGCCTGCACCGCAACACCTGGGACTAACCGGCTTGCCAACGGCATTCAGATATTTCCCGGCTCAGTGCCTATCTATCGGGGCAATGTGCTGGTCGGTGCGATTGGCGTTTCGGGCGACGGCATTGATCAGGACGACATGATCAGCTTCCTTGGCGCCCACAATGCCGGAGCGCGGTTAGGAGGCATCGGCAACGCGCCCAAAGAGATCAGGGCGGATCAGATCGTGGTGGATGTGGGGGCAGGGGTACGGCTGCGCTATGTGAGCTGCCCCTTTGCGCCCTTCCTCGACAGCACGCAGCAGAATGTGTGTGACGGTCTGTGATGTTGGGCGTCTCGCTTCTGGCACTGGCGGCTCACGAAATCCTCCCCGGCACGGGGAGGGGAACCGCGTCGCATGGCGGCGTGGTGGAGGATATCCCCTTCATAGGCGCTGCGCCAGGACGATTTCCCACTCCACCATGCTTCGCATGGTCCCCCTCCCCATCCCGGGAAGGCTTCAAAGCATCCTTCGCCCCTGACGAACAAACCCAAGCTCCATCGACTGCCGACGAAGCCCTGATAGAAGGCCGCAAACGCCCCGGCCATCAGCGCACCCTGCCGGAGCGGGTCACTCAGGACAATGAAGACGCAGTCCGCCCGCCGCCGCCCGAGGCCTTTCCGACCGACCAGTTCCCCATCCCCGACCGCTGGCGGCTCATCGAATCCCTTGGCGTGGTGAAGGAACGCTGGTTCGATCCCTATCACCAGAACACCCTGAAAGGCGACCGCCCCATCGACCGCGCCAAGGTCCCCTGGCTCCCCATCAAGGGCGACGACTGGTTCTTCGTCGTGAACGCAGTCAGCGACACGGTGATAGAGCCGCGTACCTTCCCCATTCCAGTCGGCGTGCAAACGACTGAGCGGCCCGGCAGTCTTGACGTATTCGGCAAGGATGCGAGCTATGTCCTGTCGCAAACCTTCATCGGCGGCGTGGCTCTCATCAAGGGCTCAACCGCCTTCAAGCCGCCGGAAATCGAATATCGCCTGACGCTGGCCTACAACATCAATCATGTGAATGTGCCCGAACGGCGCGTACTGTCCGTCAAGCCGTCGCGGCCGAGCCACCGAACCGACCATTTTCTGGGCGTGCAGGAAGCCTTTGTGGATTATCACCTGCGCAACAGCTCCGACCGTTATGATTTTGAATCCATCCGCGCCGGTATCCAGCCTTTCCAGAGCGATTTCCGCGGCTTCTTGTTCAATGATCAGCAACTCGGGATTCGCTTCTTCGGCAACCGTGACAATAACCGCTTTCAGTTCAACCTTGCGGCCTTTTGGCGGTTGGAGAAGGACACCAATAGCGGCCTCAACAGCGTTGTCCAAAGCCCTCGCGATGATTTCATCTTCCTCGCCAATCTTTACCGGCAGGACCTTCCCTTTCCCGGCCTTACCAGCCAGCTAACGGCGGTCTACAACCGCAATCGGGAGGGGAATGACATCGAAGTCGATGATAATGGGTTCCCGGTGCGCCCGGCGCTCTTGGGCGACTTGCGCGGGCGGGACTATGACGTCCTTTATCTCGGCTATAACGCTGATGGGCGCATCGGCCGCCTGAACCTCACCGCGTCCCTTTATGGCGCTTTGGGCGAGGACCGGAACAGCTTCTTCACCAGCGAGCAAGCAAAGATCCGCGCCTTTTTCGCCGCTGCGGAACTCAGTTATGATCATGACTGGATGCGCTTCCGTGCCTCCGGTCTCTATGCCAGCGGCGATGGCGATCCATATGACAATCACGAAAACGGCTATGATGCCATTTTCGAAAACCCGATCTTCGCCGGCGCGGATACCAGCTACTGGATCCGCCAAACCATCCCCTTTGCGGGGGGTGGGCGAGCCGTCAGCGTCAACGGCCGCAACGGAATCCTGAACAGCCTGCGTTCCTCCAAGGAACAGGGGCAGAGCAATTTCAACAATCCCGGCACCATGCTGCTTGGTGCCGGCGCGGACTTCGACCTGACGCCCACTTTGCGGCTGTCAGGAAACGCCAATCATCTCTGGTTCGAGAACACGGCAGTGCTCCAAGCGCTGCGCAATGAGGGCAGCATTCCGGGCGACATCGGCTGGGACCTCAGCGCCGCCGCGATCTGGCGTCCTAAAGCGACGCAGAATCTGGTCTTCCGCCTGTCTGCAGCGACGCTAGTCGCGGGCGACGGCTTCAAAGACCTTTTCGACAACAGCGCGGGAAAGGATGCCTATTATTCCATTCTCGCCAATGCCATCGTGAGCTTCTGATGGGCTGGGCGCGCCTTTTCTCTTTCTCGTCATCCCCGCGAAGGCGGGGATCCAACGCGCCGCAATATCCAGCGTTGAGACAAGAGGATAGATGGATTCCTGCTTTCGCGGGAATGACGAAGGGGTGGATTTTCCTCGCCCTCTTCCTCCTCATCCCTCTCACCGCCACCCTGGCCAGCGACGAGGAAAAGCCGGTCCAGCGCAGCTACGCCGTCGCCCCGCCCGCGCCGATGAGCCAGACGGACGAGGAGGTCGCCGCCAAATCCTCCGGCTGCTATAGCTGCCATGTCGAAACCGACCAGCCGAGCATGCACGCCACGCCCGCCGTGAAACTGGGCTGCGTCGATTGCCATGGCGGCGACGCCACTGTCCGGGGCAATGCCGATCTGCCCCATGACGACCCCGCCTATATTGCGGCCCGCAACAAGGCGCATGTGCTGCCGATGTACCCGGAAAGCTGGCACTTCCCCTCCTCGGCCAATCCCAAGCGCAGCTATGCCCTGCTCAACAAGGAAGCACCGCAATTCGTCCGTTTCGTCAATCCCAGCGACTATCGCGTCGCCCGCGAAGCCTGCGGCGCCTGCCATATCGAGGTGATCGAGGCCGCAGAGCGTTCGCTGATGGCGTCAGGCGCGATGCTCTGGGGCGGTGCGGCTTATAATAACGGCATAGTTCCCTTCAAGAACTACATCTTCGGCGAAGCCTATACCAAGGACGGTGAGCCAGCGAAGATCGTCTCTCCCGGCACGCCTCCGGGCACGGTGACGGAAGAACAGAAGAAGCGCGGAGCACTCGCCGAGCTTTATCCCCTCCCCACCTGGCAAGTGATCCCGCCCGGCGACATCTTCCGCGTGTTCGAACGCGGCGGGCGCAACATCAACACCCAGTTCCCGGAAATCGGCCTCCCCAATCCCACTGGCTCAATCCAGCGGCTGGAAGAGCCGGGGCGGCCGGACCTCAAGCAGTCCAATCGCGGTCCAGGCACGGGCCTGCGCGTCGCGATTCCGGTGCTCAATATCCATAAGACCCGTCTCAACGACCCATTCACCTGGTTCATGGGCACCAATGACCAGCCCGGCGACTACCGCCATTCCGGCTGCGCCTCTTGCCACGTCATCTATGCCAATGACCGGGAGCCGAGGCATAGCCTCACTTACGCCCCATATGGGCGGGATGGTCAGTCCCTCACTGCCGATCCGACGATCAAGGACAAGATGGAGGGCGGACACGATGACGGTCATGGCGGCGGCCATGGGGCTCTCAAGAAGCCGGGCATGAAGGAAAAGGGGCACCCGCTGCGCCACGCCTTCACGCGCGCCATTCCGACCGCGCAGTGCATGAACTGTCACATGCACCAGCCCAATATCTTCCTGAACAGCTATCTCGGCTACACCATGTGGGACTATGAGTCCGACGCGCCTTTCATGTGGCCGGAACGCCAGAAATATCCGACCGCCGAGGAAGTGCACAAGGTTCTGGAACGCAACCCGGAGGGGGCGGCGCCGCGCGGAAAATGGGCTGACCTTGATTTCCTGCGCAATGTCTATGACCTCAATCCCAAGCTCAAGGATACGCAGTTCGCCGACTATCACGGGCACGGCTGGAACTTCCGGGGCATTTTCAAGCGCGACCGCGAAGGCAATCTGCTCGATGCCGACGGCAAGATTGTCGCCAATGACGATCCCGAAAAATGGCGCAAGGCAGGCGAAGGCAAGTTCGTCCCCCCCGGTGTCAATCCGGGAAAGACGGTCCACATGATGGACATCCACGCCGAAAAGGGCCTGCAATGCGCCGACTGCCATTTCGCACAGGACAGCCATGGCAATGGCCTCATCTATGGCGAGGTCGCCAATGCGGTGGAGATAGGCTGCAAGGACTGCCATGGCACAGCCGACGCTTATCCGACGCTGCTGACGTCCGGTCCTGCGGCGCGGCCGCAGGGCAATAATCTAGCCCTGCTCCGCAATGCCGATGGCAAGCGGCGCTTCGAGTGGATCTATGACAGCGCGGGCAACCGCAAGCTCATCCAGCGGTCCATTGTCGACCCGCACCTCGAATGGGAAGTGAGCCTCGTCAAGGACAGCGTTACGCGCGGCAATCCCCATTTCAATGCGAAGGCCGCCCGGGCGAAGCTGATGAGCAGGTCAGGCGCGGAGGACGGGACCTATGCCTTCGGTCCGGGCGTCGCAAAAGCCGACCGCGCCCATAATGACGAGGAAATGGCCTGCTTCACCTGTCATCTCTCATGGACTACGAGCTGCGGCGGCTGCCATCTTCCCATCGAAGCCAATTGGAAGTCGAAGACGCACCATTATGATGGCGAGGAAACGCGCAATTTCGCCACTTATAACCCGCAGGTGGCGCGTGAGGACATGTTCCAGCTCGGCCGTCACATGACCACCAAGGGCAATCAGATCGCGCCGGTCCGCTCCACCTCGGCGCTGGTGCTGTCCTCAACCAACATCAACCGGGAGCGGATCTATATCCAGCAGCCGCCCATTAGCGGCATTGGCTTCTCCAGCCAGGCCTTTGCGCCGCATTTCCCGCATACGGTGCGCAAGACCGAGACCAAACAGTGCAGCGACTGCCATCTGTCGGCGGCGAATGACAACAACGCCATCATGGCGCAGCTCCTGCTGCTCGGAACCAATTATGTGAATTTCGTCGGTCTCCATGCCTGGACGGGACTTGAGGCCGGCTTCGAAGCGGTGCGCGTCACCGAATGGGACGAACCGCAGGCGGTGATCGGCTCCTATCTCCAGAAATATGCCTATCCCGATTATTGGAAGCTGCATGTCGAGCAGAACAAGCGCGAGCTCAAAAACTGGGTGCGCGGCAAAAGGTTCGACAAGAAGCTGTCGGGCGAAACCCAACCGCTCGAGGAATTCGCCAATATCACGCAGGGCACCAGGGGCCGTGTCGGCTGCCTGCAACTGCGCGGCGAATATATGTTCGTAGCCGAAGGCAAGGGTGGCTTCCGTGTCTATGACGTGGCGTCGGTCGGCAACAAGGGCTTTTCCGAACGGATCGTCTCAGCGCCCTTCTCCGCGCTCGGCCATGACACGAGAGTGAAGACAAAGAACGCCACCTGCATGGCGCTCGCCACCAACCAGCCCATTAACCCGCTGCGCAACACACCAGAGCTGCGGAAGATCAATCAGGAACAGCCCTTCCATCCCATCTACAATTACGCTTTCATCACCGACAGCGAGGAGGGGCTGGTCCTTGTCGACATCAACACCATGGCCGATGGGGAATTCCGCAATAACTTCCTGAAACGCGCCCTCACCTGGAACGGAGGCGGCGTGCTGAAGGGCGCGCGGCACATCACGCTTGCCGGGCATTATGCCTATATCACAGCGGACAAGGGGCTGGTCGTTATCGATCTCGACAATCCGCTGAAACCCCGGCTCGCCGCTGTCCGTCCGCTCGCAGACGCCCGCGCCTCTGCCATCCAGTTCCGCTATCTCTGGGTAACGGACCGGGAAGGGGTGAAGCTGTTCGACGTGACCAAGCTCAGCGATCCGGTCGCTGTTCCTTCCGGCACTATCCCGCTCGCCAATGCCCAGCGCCTTTATGTGGCGCGGACCTATGCTTATGTGGCGGCGAAGCAGGATGGACTGGTCATCGTCAACGTCACCAATCCGGAGGTCCCGCGCCTCTATGCCAAGGAAAGCTTTGGCGGCCGGATGAACGATGTCGAGGATGTGATCGTCGCGAGCACCAATGCCTCCCTCTTCGCCTATGTCGCCGATGGCCGGAATGGCCTCAAGGTCGTGCAACTCACCAGTCCCGGCAGCCAACCCAATTTCTATGGCTTTTCCCCCGCACCAAAGCCGGAACTGATCGCCTGGGCGAAAACGCCGAGCGCCGCTTTGTCGCTTTCCAAGGGCCTGGACCGTGACCGGGCGGTGGACGAGACCGGCGGGCAGATGGCGGTGTTCGGGCGGCTGGGTTCGCGGCCCTTCACGAGAGCCGAGATGGAACGGCTGTTCCTCAATTCACGCGGCATTCCCTACAAGGTCAGGGATGAGGTGGACATGAGCGCCTGGCGGCCACCCCTGCTGCTGCCGTAGCGTCCGCCCGAGCTCAACCCGAACCGGTTGGCAAATTTCTATCTCCACCGCACCACATCATCTTCCTTGATCCCGAGTTCCGCAGCGCGGCCACCCGCAATTTCCAGAACGGCGCTGTTGATCTGGCCGGATGAGACCGGGACCAGTGAATAGGGCTCGGTATTGGCCGCGATATGGGCGATGGTGCCGTCCGGGCGGATGAAGATCATGTCGAGCGGGATGACCGTATTCTTCATCCAGAAACTCGCCACCTGGGGCGGGTCGAAGGGGAAAAGCATCCCCACGTCGGCTGGCAATTCCTTGCGGAACATCAGCCCCTTTGCCTGCTCCTCCGGTGTGCGGGCGACCTCCACCTTAAAGCGGTGGACCTTGGCCCCCGACCGGATGGTGAGGGGGATGCTCCGCGCGCTTTCCGTACCCTTCCCCGCTTCCTTTTCGACCGGCTTGGTTGCGCTGCAGGCAGCGAGGGCAAGGACGGCGAAAGTGAGAAACGGGCGCATGCCGCCTTCTCCGCCAGGGGCGGGTCTGTGTCAACGCCGGTTCGGTCTGGCTGTCTTGGGTCGGTCATTGAGGAAAAACTGAAGCGGGGTCCCTGCCCGCGCAGGGACGACGGAAATAAGGTCAAATGAAGTTCACCTAAACGGCAAAACGGCCATGATCCCGCCATCCCTCAAAGCCGTTGCAGCAATTCCATCGCCGCTGCCGGAGCGCGGACCTTGGCTCCGTTGATCATGAATATGAAGACATCCCGGTTCCGCTTTTCGGCCGGCTCTGCTGCGGCATATTCCAGATCCTGTGGGCTGTCTCCAGCGGCCCATTGCCCGGCAAGCTTCGCCCAGCCATCGAGTTCTTCAGGCGAATAGCCAGTGGGTTCCTCCTCCCGTGCGTCCTGCAGCCGGGCATAGACGAAATCGCCGGTAATATCGGCGATCTGCGGATATTTGGGCGTGTCGGCGAAGACGGTGGCGACACCGGCCTTTCGCACCAGATGGATGAAGCCAGCGTCGCGAAAGCTTTCGTGCCGCACTTCGACCGCGTGACGGAGCCGCACCCCGTCCTGCTTTTCCGGCAGCAACTTCAGGAAAGCACCGAAATCGTCTGGATCAAAGGCCTTGGTAGGCATGAATTGCCACAATATCGGCCCTAGCTTATCGCCAAGTTCAGTGAGGCCCTGGCCGACGAATTTTGTCACCGCCTCCCCCGCCTCGGCCAACACGCGGCGGTTGGTGCAGACGCGGGAAGCCTTCACTGTAAAGACAAAACCCTCCGGCGCGGCTTTGGCCCAGGCCGCGAAGCTTTCGGGCTTTTGCAGCCGGTAATAGGTACCGTTGATTTCGATCGAACTCAGCTTCGAGGCTGCAAATTCCAGCTCTTTCGCGTGCGGCAACCCCTTGGGATAGAAGGTGCCCCGCCATGGTTCAAAGGTCCAGCCGCCAATCCCTGCCCGGATCATGCCCGCCTTTGCCATGATCAGAAGCTCCGGCCATCGACTTCCTTGATCTTCAATGCCGACAGATCCTGATCCTCGGCGCAGCGCAGGTTGACGGCCACGGTCGGAGAACCATCGGGCATTTTGCCATCGGCATAGACCTGAACTCCACAGGTAGGGCAGAAGCGGTGCTGGATGACATGTTTGTTGAAGCTGTATGTCGAAACCTTGTCGGCACCCGATTCGATCTGCACCTGATCCGCCGGGAAGAAAGCCAGCAAGAAGCCCTTTCTGAAACAGTGCGAGCAGTTGCAGGACATGGCTTCGGCCGGCATCGCCGGAATGGTGAGGCGGACGTCGCCGCAGTGACAGCTTGCTGTTACGGTCATGATCTTTCTCTCCCAATGCGTTCGCACCCGAAAGGCCAGATTAACCTGTTGCAATGCCAGCGTCATCCCCAGCGCGACCAAATCACCGAAGGCACGTTCTTGCCTCTCCACGTGTCCACGAGAGCGGGCAAGGCGAATCCCCGCTTTCGCGGGGATGACGATGGAGAGAATTCTGCCTTATTTCAATGCAGCGCAAGCTTCCTGGATGAGCGTGCACGCCTTTTTCAGCACCTCTTCCGATGTCGCATAGCTGATGCGGAACGCAGGAGCGAGGCCGAAGGCTTCGCCATGGACGGCTGCAACGCGATAGTCATCGAGGAAATAGTTGATGAGATCCTCGTCGGTCGCGATCTTCACGCCCTTTGGCGTCGTCTTGCCGATGACGCCGCTGGCGTCGGGGTATACGTAGAAGGCGCCCTCCGGCAGCGGACAGGCAAGGCCCGGCGCGTCGTTCAGCATGGCGACCACCATGTCGCGGCGGCGCTTGAAGGCAACATTGCGCTCCTCAAGAAAGTCCTGCGGGCCGTTGAGCGCCGCAACCGCCGCGGCCTGGCTGATCGAGCAGGGGTTGGAGGTGGACTGGGATTGCAGCGCGCTCATCGCCTTGATGAGCCAGGCCGGACCGCCTGCATAGCCGATGCGCCAGCCGGTCATGGCATAAGCCTTTGAGCAGCCATTGACCGTCAGCGTGCGATCATAAAGATCCGGGCACACCTGCGCGATCGTGGCGAAGGGGGTCTCGGCGTACCAGACATGTTCATACATGTCGTCGGTCAGCACATAGACATGGGGATGCCGGAGCAGCACTTCGCCCAATGCCTTCAACTCTGCCGCGCTATAGGCAGCGCCCGTCGGGTTGGAAGGCGAGTTCAGCAGCACCCATTTGGTCTTGGGCGTGATCGCCGCATCAAGCTGTTCGGGCGTGATCTTGTAGTTCTGCGCCGCGCCCGCCGCCACGAACACAGGCGTACCGCCCGCGAAGTTCACAATGTCCGGATAGCTCACCCAATAAGGCGCCGGGATCACCACCTCGTCACCGAAATCGATAGTGGCGACCAGCGCGTTGAACAGGGTGTGCTTGCCGCCGCTGTTCACGCTCACCTGCGCCAGTGCGTAATCAAGGCCGTTGTCGCGGCGGAACTTGGCGGCAATCGCTTCCTTGAGCTCGGCCGTGCCGTCGACGGTCGTATATTTGGTCTGCCCGGCGCGGATGGCGGCGATGGCGGCGTCCTTCACGAAATCGGGCGTATCGAAATCGGGCTCGCCTGCCGAAAGGCCAATGACGTCAATGCCGGCGCGTTTCAGCTCATTGACCCGGCCGGTCATGGCGAGGGTGGCGCTGGGCTGGATGCGGCCAAGGGCGGCTGACGTCTGTGACATTTAGGCTTTCCTATCTGCTCTGAAAGGCGTCCGCGAGTCTGCGGACCGGCCGCTCAATAGACAGGTCAGGCGGCAGGTTCAACCAGAGTTGCGGCGACCAGACCGCGTGCTGCATTGCCGATGAAGAAACCATTTTCCAGATCTGGCATGCGCAGGTCCGCTTCGACCGCTTCGCCCATATCGATCAGACTTTGGCGCAAGACGCCGGGCAGCAGGCCGCGAGCAAGCGGCGGGGTCAGCAACTTGTCATCCTGTTCGACGAACAAGGAGGAAAAGCAGCCTTCGGTCAAATATCCGTCCTGATCGAAAAGCAACACCTCAAAAGTACCGCCCCGGCGCAGGCAATTGCTATAGAAATCGCGGTCCGTCGTCTTGTGCCGCAAGCGGAAATCCTCCGCCGGAACGGGACGCGCCACGGCGGAGACCCTCATCACGGCTTCCGGCCAGCTTTCATGCGGGCGGATTTCGATGGCCATTGCCCCCCGCCGCGACAGCAGCAGGCGGACGCGGCTAAGCTGGCGCAGCCGGAAGGTCGCAGCCTGAAGCTCGTTGCGGGCGGCGTGGCGGTTAAAGGCGAATCCAAGTGCATCTGCGCTCCGCATCATCCGCTCCAGATGATATTCAAGCAGCCGCACACCTTCGATGGGATCGAACGCCATCGTTTCCACCAAATCGAACCGGCCTTCTTCAGACGCCACTGACGCTTCCTGGTCTTTCCCTGCGTCCGGGGTCATCCCCCCAGAAATTTTCCCTTTTCCAGGCATTCATCCCATTCCGCCTGCAAGACGGAGTCTGCGACAATACCAGAGCCAAGGCCGAAACGCCCCGTGCTGCTTCCTTCATCGACCGAAATAGTACGAATGGCAACATTGAAGGACGCATTTCCGTCAGGAGAGATGCACCCCAGGGACCCGGTATAGGCTCCGCGTTCGCGCGCCTCCACCTCATGGATGATCTCCATTGCCCGGACCTTCGGCGCCCCGGTGATCGATCCGCAGGGGAAGATCGCGCGCAGCACATCCACCGGACCAAGACCAGAACGGAGCCTGGCGGTCACGGTTGAGGTCATCTGGTGGACGGTGGGATAAGTTTCGACCTCGAACAGCTTGGGCACCGCGACGCTACCTGGCGCGGCAACGCGAGAAAGATCGTTGCGCAGCAGGTCGACGATCATGAGATTTTCGGCCCGCTGCTTCGGATCAGCGCGGAGGGCGGCCATAGCGGCCGCGTCGGCGGCGCGTTCCTTGTGGCGAGGGGCGGTGCCCTTCATCGGGCGCGCGGTGAGCAGGCCGCCTTCCAGCGTGAAGAACAGCTCGGGCGAAAAGGAGAGCAGCCATTTGTCGCCGGTGAAGAGCACGCCTCCATGGCCTGCTCCGGCTCGGTCGCGGAGCGCCGCGTAGAGGGCGAGCGGGTCGCTCGGGACCGGGACAGCGCAGGGGAAGGTGAGGTTTGCCTGATAAATGTCGCCCGCTTCTATATAGGACTGGATGCGGGCGAAGGCGGCGGCATAATCCTGCCGTGTCACCATCGGGGCCGCCTTGCCGAGCGGACCTATTGGTGCGGGGAGAAGGCCCGGAACATCAGTAGGAGCGATCGGGGTGAAGCCGCGGAAAAGGCCGAACCACAATAATGGCGCTTTGCTTGCAATCGCGGCCGCTAGCGGGGCCAGCCGCTGTTCCAGCGCATGACCCGCTTCATAGGCGAGATAGCCCGCCATATGCAGCCCCTGGTGCTGGGCGGCTGCAAGACGTTCCAACGCCGGTTGAACCTCGCCTGCCGTATAAGCGGCGATCAAATCAACGGGATCCCGGTAGAGCCGCGCCCCGGCCGCGCCCGGAGCGCGGGCGTCATCAAGCAGGACGAAAGGCGCTGGACGGGAGGGAAGCATCGCGCCGCCTTACAGGGCGAGTGTTGCCTGGTCCAGCGGAGTCAATGATCACAATCGTCCGGATTGTGGCTTCTTCGCCGCCCCTGCGACGGCAGGCGCGGCGGGGTGCCATATCGATCGAAAGCTCTATTCCGGGCGCGCCAAATGAAGCTTTTCCGCGCCAGGGCGCCCTTGACACTCCGGCCCGACTCACCTAAAGGCCGCCAATCCCGGCACATTAGTCGCGCGGCAGCGCATTCCAGCGCTCGCCGTCCTTTTTGCGTCCTGGGACAACCCATTCGCCACAGCGACGGTCTTCGGACCCAGCCGTGGCAAGCGAAGCTTTGAGATAGGCTGTCCGCCAGACGGCCTGTGGAGCAGGAGAAAAGATTACATGGCACGTATTGCGGGCGTCAACATCCCGACCAACAAGCGCGTGATCATCGCGCTGACCTATATCCACGGCATCGGCCGCACCAAGGCCGTCGAGATCGCCGACAAGCTGGGCATCGATCACGCCCGCCGCGTTCAGGACCTTTCTGACGCCGAAGTGTTGCAGATCCGCGAAACCATCGACGCCGATCACACGGTGGAAGGCGACCTGCGCCGCGAAACCGCGATGAACATCAAGCGGCTGATGGACCTTGCCTGCTATCGCGGCCTGCGCCATCGCAAGGGCCTGCCCGTCCGCGGCCAGCGCACGCACACCAATGCGCGCACCCGCAAGGGCAAGGCGAAGCCGATCGCCGGCAAGAAGAAATAAGAGGGATTCAGGGATGGTCCGGGGGATCATTCCTTAATTCTTCTCCGCCGGAGGCGGTTCTCCTTTCGAGTGAGACCCTTCGAAGTCACGGAATTTGGAATAGGATAACAGCAATATGGCACGGGAACCCCAGCGGCTTCGCAGGCGCGAGCGCAAGAATATCTCGGCGGGCGTCGCGCATGTGAACGCCAGCTTCAACAACACCATGGTCACCATCACCGACGCGCAGGGCAATGCGATCAGCTGGTCCTCCGCCGGCATGATGGGTTTCAAGGGTTCGCGCAAATCGACCCCCTATGCCGCGCAGGTATGCGCGGAGGACGCAGGCCGCAAGGCTGCCGAACATGGCGTCCGCACCCTTGAAGTCGAAGTGAAGGGTCCGGGTTCTGGCCGTGAATCGGCCCTGCGCGCGCTGCAAGCGGTCGGCTTCACCATCACGTCGATCCGCGACGTGACGCCGATCCCGCACAATGGCGTGCGCCCTTCCAAGCGCCGGCGCGTTTAATCTCGGCTTGGGGCGGCGGACGCGCCGTCCCTTTATCTGTACCGGCCGGGGTCACCGTTAGCTGACACGCCCCCGCCCAAATCCCAGGGGAAATACATGACTGTCAACACCAAGAACTGGCAGGAATTGAAGAAGCCGAACAGCCTGGAAATCAAGGCGGGCGGCGATCCCAAGCGCAAGGCGACTTTCGTTGCCGAGCCGCTGGAGCGCGGCTTTGGCCTGACGCTCGGCAATGCGCTGCGCCGCGTGCTGCTCTCATCGCTTCAGGGCGCCGCGGTCACCTCGATCAAGATCGAGAATGTGCTGCATGAATTCTCCTCGCTTGCCGGCGTTCGCGAGGACATCACTGACATCGTCCTCAACGTGAAGCAGGTCGCGCTGAAGATGGAAGGCGAAGGACCCAAGCGGCTCCAGCTTTCCGCCACCGGCCCCGCCGAGGTGAAGGCCGGCGACATTGCCGTGTCCGGCGACATCGAAGTGATGAATCCCGGCCTGGTCATCTGCCATCTGGACGAGGGCGCGACGCTCAACATGGAACTGACCGCTGACGTGGGCAAGGGCTATGTTCCCGCCGTTGCCAACCGTCCGGCGGACGCGCCCATCGGCCTTATCCCCGTCGACTCGCTCTTTTCCCCGATCAAGCAGGTCGCCTACAAGGTCGAGAATACCCGCGTCGGGCAGGAGCTGGACTATGACCGCCTGTCGCTGACCATCGAAACCGATGGCACCGTGACGCCGGAGGACGCAATCGCCTATGCCGCGCGCATCCTGCAGGACCAGCTTCAGCTCTTCGTCCACTTCGAAGAGGCGCTTGCCGCCGCTGCGCCGACGGTCGGTGTGGCTGCCGCCGTGCCCGGCGAAGCGGAAAGCGATGCGAACCAGATCAACCGCTACCTGCTCAAGAAGGTGGACGAACTGGAACTGTCGGTCCGCAGCGCCAACTGCCTCAAGAACGACAACATCATCTATATTGGCGATCTTGTTCAAAAGACCGAGGCCGAGATGCTCCGCACGCCGAACTTCGGCCGCAAGTCGCTGAACGAGATCAAGGAAGTGCTCTCGTCCATGGGCCTGCGCCTTGGCATGGACATCCCCGGCTGGCCGCCCGAGAATATCGAGGAAATGGCCAAGAAGCTCGAACAGGAACTGTTGGGCTGATCCCTCATTGCCGTCATCCCCGCGAAGGGGGGGATCCAGCTCCCTTCGGTGAGCGGCGGTAGAGTAAAACTGGATCCCCGCCTTCGCGAGGATGACGTAAATTCAGGGCGGTCCGAACGTCGCCGCCTGGGCTGGGCTACCTAATACGGGCCCTGAACAAACGGAGTAAAAGACATGCGTCACAAGGTTGGCGGCCGCAAGCTGCAGCGTACCACGGGTCACCGGAACGCCCTGTTCCGCAACATGGCGGCCGCGCTCATCAAGCATGAGCAGATCACGACCACCACGGCCAAGGCGAAGGAGCTTCGCCCCTATGTGGAAAAGCTAATCACGCTTGCCAAGAAGGGCGGCCTTGCCAATCGCCGCTTGGCCCATGCGCGTTTGCTGGATGATACGCAGCTCAAGAAGCTGTTCGAGGTCCTGGCCGAGCGCTACAAGGACCGCAATGGCGGCTATACCCGCATCATCAAGGCGGGCTTCCGCGCGTCGGACGCCGCGCCGGTGGCAGTGATCGAACTGGTCGACCGCGATGTTTCCGCCAAGGGCCAGGATTCAGGTCCGGTGCAGGGCGCGGACGAAGAGGAAATGGAAGCGGCGTAAGGGCGGGTTTCGGGGGCTGTCTGCATGGCCCTCGCCAGCCGTCGTCCCGTGAAGGCAGGGACACCGCTTAATCTTGACAAGACAGCGGAAAAGCTGGGTCCCTGCCTTCGCAGGGACGACGTTTTCCTTGGTGCCATGTTTTTCCTTGGTGCCATGTATCGAAGAATTCGATAATCCCCAGTCACCTTCACAAACAGGCCGCGGCTTCCTAAGTTGCGGCCTGAATCATGTCCAAGAGCAGCAGAATGAAGAAATCCGCACTGGCCCTGCCTTTGGCGGCTATTGCCTTTTCGCCTTCAGCGGGTGAAGCCAACGCGGTCATGCCGGCTGACTCGTCCGCCGCAGTGGCGCGGCTTTCCTATCCTCCCACCATGCGGCTTGATCTGGTCGAGAAGCATTTCGGCGTAGAGGTCGCCGATCCCTATCGCTGGCTGGAGAATGACGTCCGCCAGGACAGGACGGTGCGCGACTGGGTAACGGCGCAGAACCAAGTCACGAACGCTTATTTGGAGACGCTTCCCGGCCGCGAAATCCTGAAGAAGCGGATGAAGGCGCTGATGGACCATGACCGCTTTGGTACGCCGCGCAAGGCCGGGCAGCGCCATTTCTACACCTATAATAGCGGGCTTCAGAACCAGTCGCCCCTCTATGTGCGGGAAGGGCTGACGGGAAGGCAAAGGCTGCTGCTTGATCCGAACGCCTTTTCAGCGGACGGGGCCACGGCGCTCGCGGAATGGGAGCCGTCCCCTGATGGCGCCCATCTGCTCTACGCCGTGCAGGATGGCGGATCGGACTGGCGCAGCCTGCATGTGCTGGATGTGGCGTCAGGAAAGACGCTTTCCGATGAAATCCGCTGGGTGAAATTCTCCGAGCTCGCCTGGGACAGGGAGGGCGTGGGCTTTTTCTATTCCCGCTTTGCCGCCCCCAGCGAGGGCGAGGCCTTTCAGTCCACCAATCTCAACCAGCAGGTCTATTATCACCGTCTGGGGACGCCGCAATCGGCCGACAAGCTGATCTATGCGACGCCTAAACGGCCGAAACTGGGCCACACGGCAAAGGTCAGCGACGATGGCCGATGGCTGCTCATCACATCGGCCCAAGGGACGGACGATAAATATGAGCTCACCATAGCCGACCTGGACGATCCGGCGCGAAAGCCCTGGACGCTGGTCAAGGGCCTTGATCATGATTGGCGGCTGATCGGCAATGTCGGCTCGAAGCTCTATTTCCTGACCAACAAGGCTGCGTCCCGGCTGCGGCTTGTGACGCTGGATGCACTCGATCCCGCTAGAGCTCCCGTCGAAATCGTGCCGGAACGCAAGGAGACATTGGCCGGGGGATCGATGATCGGGGACAAGATCATCCTCGCCTATCTGATCAACGCCCGGACCGTGGCGGAAATGGTCGATCTCGACGGCCGCCCGGCGGGAGATGTGCCGCTTCCGGGCATTGGAACCGCAGCGGGATTTGCGGGCAAAGCCGGTGATCCCGAAACATTCTTCGCCTTTTCGGGCTTCACCACGCCGACGGCCATCTACCGGTTCGACACGTCGACCGGCGAAATAAGCATCTTTGCAGAGCCAAGGGCCGACTTCGATCCAGCCCGCTATGTGACGCAGCAAGTCTTTTATCCGTCGAAGGACGGAACGCCCATCCCCATGTTCCTGGTCCGGCGCGCGGACGTGGCGCAAAGCGGAAAGCCCGCCCCGACGCTGCTCTATGGCTATGGCGGGTTCAATATCTCGCTGACGCCTGGCTTTTCAGCGACACGCCTCGCCTGGCTGGAACAGGGTGGCGCAGTGGCCATCGCCAACTTGCGCGGCGGAGGCGAGTTCGGCGCGGCCTGGCACGAGGCCGGACGGCTGCACAACAAGCAGAATGTCTTCGACGACTTCATCGCCGCCGGGGAATTTCTGATGGCGCAGGGAATCACCGGCAAGGGGCAGTTGGCGATCGAAGGGCGATCGAACGGCGGATTGCTGGTGGGCGCGGTGCTCAATCAGCGGCCCGACCTGTTTGCCGCCGCGCTGCCTGCGGTGGGCGTGATGGACATGCTCCGCTTCGACCGCTTCACCGCCGGCCGCTATTGGGTGGATGACTATGGCTATCCTTCAAGGAAGAGGGACTTCCGGAACTTGCTCCGCTATTCGCCCTATCACAATATCCGGACCGGGATGGATTACCCCGCGATCATGGTGGTGACGGCGGATACGGACGACCGTGTGGTGCCGGGCCACAGTTTCAAATATGTCTCCGCGCTTCAGCATGCGGATATTGGAAGCAAACCCCACCTCATCCGCATCGAAACACGGGCGGGTCACGGGTCCGGCAAGCCGACGGACAAGATCATCGAGGAATTTGCCGACATGTATGCGTTCATCGCAAAATGGACGGGCCTGAAGATCGGCGCCGTCGCAAATTGAATTATGCCGTCGTCCTGCCTTCGCAGGGACGACGGACTTACTCAGCCACGCTCCTCACCCGCTGTTGCGCAGCGCCGTGGCGATCGCGTTGATCGACAGCTCGATCCCCTCCCGGATGCGGGGATCATCCTCGCCGCTGCGGTGGCGCTTCAGCAGTTCGATCTGAAGCAGGTTCAAGGGCTCGATATAGGGCAAGCGCAGCCGGATCGAGCTATCGAGCGCCGGGTTCTTCTCCAGCAGACGTGACTGACCAGTGATCAGCAAAAGGCTATCGACCGTCTGCTGCCAGCCATCGCGGATGCGGGCGAAAATGACCTGCCCGCCTTCCTGATCCTCCACCAGTCCCGCATAGCGGGCGGCCAATGCCATATCCGACTTGGCCAGCACCATTTCCATATTGGCAAGCATCGCCTGAAAGAAGGGCCAGCTTTTTGCCATGTCGGTCAGCAGCGCCTTGTCGTCAAAGGCGGCGATCGCATGGCCGACCCCGAACCAGCCGGGCAGCATCACCCGCGCCTGCGCCCAACTGAATACCCAGGGGATGGCGCGCAGATCCTCGATACGGTCGCTTTTGGTACGGCTGGAGGGACGCGACCCGATCTTCAGGCCCGCAATTTCGGAAATGGGCGTCATCTGCCGGAAGAATGTGCGGAAACCCTCCGTCTCATAGACCAGCCCGCGATAAGCGGCAAAGGCGGTGGCGGACAGTTGGTCCATCGCCATGGAAAAGCGGGCAGTGTCCTCCTCCGACAAGGCTTCGGGCTCAAGGCTCGCAAGCAGCGTGGCGCTGGTCATCGCCTCCAGATTGGCCATCGCGCCGTCCCGCGTGCCGTATTTGGCGGCGATCACCTCGCCCTGTTCCGTGATGCGGATGCGGCCCTGCACCGTGCCGGGAGGCTGCGCCCTTATGGCGGCGAAAGACGAGCCTCCGCCCCGCCCCACCGCGCCGCCGCGGCCATGGAAAAGCTGCATCGCGGTCCCGGCACGGGCGAAAATTGGTTCCAGCGCTTTGCTGGCCTGGTGCAGAGCCCAGGTGGAGGTTAGATAGCCGCCATCCTTGTTGCTGTCGGAATAGCCAATCATCACTTCCTGATGCCCGCGCTCCGTCACCAGCGCATCGATCTCGGGCAGGCCGAAATAAGCGGCCATGATGTCGGGCGCATTTTCAAGGTCGGCAATCGTTTCGAACAGGGGCACCGCCATGATCGCCGCATGCGGCGCCTCCCCCTCCCCGGCGGCCCGCCACAAGCCCATTTCCTTCAGCAGGATGTTGACCTCAAGCAGGTCGGATACGCTTTCGGCCTTGCTGATATTATAGGCCGTGATGCTTTGCGGACCATAGATGCGGTGCGCCTCCGCCGCGGCATTGATGATTTCGAGCTCCGAAGAGGTTTCCTCAGAATATTCGGCAAAGCGGCTGCCCAGCGGCCGGTTGGTGGAAAGCTCCTTGCGGAGGAGCGCGATGCGGGCAAATTCGTCAAGGGCGCCATAGTCAGCCTCCACCCCGGCGATCTTCATAAGCTCCGCGACAACGCGCTCATGGACATCGCTATTCTGTCTCAGGTCCAATGTGGCGAGGTGGAAACCAAAGGTTTCCACCGCCCGGATGAGCCGTCCCAGCGCGCCACCTGTGGCCAGAGCACCGTCGCCCTTGCTCCTGAGACCCGCGGCAACCACGACAAGATCGCCACGCAGTTCCGCAGGGGAATCATAGGCTTGGGCAGAAAGGGCGCTGGGGCGCGGGGGAAGCTTGCCGCAGAGCTTTTCATGCGTGGCGGACAAGCGCGCATAAATGCCCGAGATGGCCCGGCGATAGGGTTCGTCCTTGCGGCTGGCGGCTATGTCGCCGCTCTTTTCGGCGAGCTCCAGCACCGCCTCAGGCACCTCGGCGATCTCGGTCGAGATGGAAAGCTCTGCGCCGAGCGCATGCAGGGCATCGAGATAATGGACGATGGTGGACTCGCACGCGCGCGAAAGGGCAAGCCGCAACGAATCCGCCTTCACATAGGGATTACCGTCGCGGTCGCCGCCGATCCAGCTTCCGGCGCGAAGAAAACTGGGAGGGCGATGGCCCAGCTCCCGCTCCCACCGCGCATAAAGGGCGGGCAGGACCGGCAGGAAAATCTCGCTGAAATAGGTGAGTGCATTTTCCACCTCGTCCGCCACAAAAAGCCTTTCGCGGCGCAGCGGACGAGTTTGCCAGAGAAGTGCGATCTGGCGGTAAATCGCCTCGTCAATATTGTCGCCCGCCTCTGACTCGGTGAGGCGGGCATCCTTCATGCGCATGAGTTCGGCAATGCGGTTCTTGTGGTCGATCATGCTCTTTCGCCGCACCTCGGTCGGGTGCGCAGTGAGCACGGGGACGATCAGCGCCTTGTCGAGCAGCGCCATCACCTGATCCGTGCCGATGCCATGCCTCTTGAGAAGCTTGAGCGCTGAAGCTACGTCCGCGCCCGGCTCCGCCGCCACGCCCTGCCGGTCCTCGGCCAGATTCGCCAGCATCGAAAAGAGCATGAAGCCGCGGACGAAATTGATGGTGTCGTCGAGGCTCAGAGCATCAAGACCAGGGTCGACGACATCCGCTCCAGCGACGCCGCGGGCGCGATCGACCGACGAGGAGCGGATATATTCCGTCCGGCGATAGAGCTTGTCCCCGCCATAAGCGCGGATCACATCCCCAAGCAGACGGCCGAGGAAACGGATGTCCGGGTTCTGCGTGACGGGTGGAGTTTTCGTCATGGATTGATGCTGCACCGCAACAGAGCGGGGGTCAAGGCTACACCGCGATCCCCAATCAATCCCCCTCCTCACGTCCCTTCAGCTCATCGCCTGTGATCGTCGCCACATGAAGGACATTGGTGGAACCGGGCGTACCGAAAGGAACCCCTGCCACCATGATGACCTTGTCTCCCGCCGCCGCGACGCCATGGCGCAGAGCCATGCGGCGGCCCTTGGCGATCATTTCCTCGAAACTGCCTATGTCCTTTGTGCGGACAGCGTGCACGCCCCAGATGAGACCCATGCGCCGGGCAGTGTCCAGCCGGGGCGTCAGCGTCAGGATGGGCGGGATGGGCCGCTCGCGCGATACCCGGCGCACCGTGCTGCCGGACGCCGTGAAACAGATGATGGCGCTTGCAGAAACAGTGCGGGTAATGCTGTCGCTTGCTTCGGCGAGGGCGTCGGCGGTGGTGGCGTCAGGCTTTGTCTCGGTGAAGTGCAGCCTTGCGAAATAGCCGGGGTCGCGTTCGACGCTGTGGGCGATGCTGTTCATGATCGTCACCGCCTCTTCGGGCCAATCGCCCGCTGCGGTCTCCGCCGAAAGCATGATCGTGTCCGCGCCGTCATAGACAGCGGTCGCAACGTCGGAAACCTCCGCGCGGGTGGGCGTGGGCGATTTGATCATCGATTCCAGCATCTGTGTCGCTACCACTACCGGTTTGCCGAGGCGGCGGGCGCTGGCGACAATATGCTTCTGCAGCGGCGGCACAGCCTGGGGCGGCAGCTCGACGCCGAGATCGCCGCGCGCCACCATCACCGCATCGCAGACCTCCAAAATCTCGTCGAGGCGCTGGACGGCGGCGGGCTTTTCTATCTTGGCGAGCAGCGCGCCATAGCCTCCCATCAGCCGGCGTGCCTCCGCCAAATCCTCTGGCCGCTGCACAAAGGACAGCGCGATCCAGTCGGCCTTCTGCTGCATGGCAAAGGCAAGGTCCCGCCGGTCCTTATCGGTCAGCGCGGCGAGCGGCACCACTACATCAGGGATGTTGACGCCCTTGCGGTTGGAAAGCGCGCCACCGACCTCCACAACCGTGTCGATGCGCTCCGGCGTGACGGATTTGACGCGAAGAACCAGCTTGCCATCGTCGAGCAGCAGGCGTGTTTCCGGCTCCAGCGCCTCATAGATTTCGGGATGCGGCAGGTTGACGCGGGTGGCGTTTCCAGGCGCTTCGTCGCGGTCGAGCCTGAACTTCGCCCCGGCCTTCAGCACCGCCACCCCTTCGGAGAAAGTGCCGACCCGAAGCTTTGGCCCCTGAAGGTCGGCCAATATCGTCGTGGGACGGCCAAATTCCTTTTCCAATGCGCGGATAGATTCGATCCGCGCGGCATGGTCCGCATGATCCCCATGGCTCATATTGATGCGGAAGGCGTCCGCCCCGGCCAGATACAGCTTGCGGATCATCTCGGGACTGTCGCTGGCGGGGCCCAGCGTCGCCAATATGCGAACCTTGCGCGATCTAGGACTGATTTTCTTGGTCACACCTGCTCCTGCACATTAAGGGCCGCGCCTATATGAGGACGGCCGATAAAAAGGTGGCTAATTTCCCAGCTGCACAACAAGGAGAACCGAATTGCCCAATAGCATAATGAATGATGCCGCCGCCGCAACGGCTTTCCGCCGATTGCTCGCACAATTGCAGCACCGCACCGACGCGCAGAATGTCGACCTCATGGGACTTGCGGGATTTTGCCGCAATTGCCTTGCCGACTGGCTGGCGGAAGCGGACGGATCGATGACCAGGGAAGAGGCGCGGGAAATCGTCTATGGCATGCCCTATTCCGAGTGGAAGGCGAAATATCAGGCCGAAGCCACGCCCGAACAGCTTGAACGGATGAAGGAAAGCGTGGCGAAGAACGCCGGAAGCCATTAGAGGCTTGGCGACTGATTCATCGGGGGGCCGGTCCCGGTCCTGCATATCTGACGGAGACCATAATGAGCGAAGGCAATGTCGCGGCCGACCAGCTGCGCCTGTTCATCGAGCGTATCGAACGCCTGGAAGAAGAAAAGAAAGGCATCGGCGACGACATCAAGGATGTCTATTCAGAGGCGAAGTCCAATGGCTATGACACCAAGACGATGCGCGCCATAGTCCGCCTGAGGAAGATGGAGGCCCATGCGCGGCAGGAAGCCGAAGCATTGCTGGAGACTTACAAGGCGGCCTTGGGTCTGGAGTGACGGTTCCCGTCCAGCTGGCGGGCGGCGGGCATACTCCCCGCCCTTGCTTGCTAGTCGGAGGAGATGTTGCAACCCTTCCCCGCCAAGGCTAGATAGCCCGATCATTTCACCCAAAGATAGCAGCAGGAGCGGGCCCGGTGGCCGGTCATAGTAAATTCAAGAACATCATGCATCGCAAGGGCGCTCAGGACAAGAAGCGCTCGGCCATGTTCTCCAAGCTCAGCCGCGAAATCACCGTGGCGGCCAAGATGGGCCTGTCCGATCCCGACATGAACCCGCGCCTGCGCCTTGCCATCAATGCGGCGAAGGCGCAGTCCATGCCAAAGGACAATATCCAGCGCGCCATTGACAAGGCAGCGGGCGGCGACGCTGAAAATTATGAGGAAATCCGCTATGAGGGCTATGGTCCGGGCGGAGTGGCGCTGATCGTCGAAGCGCTGACCGACAACCGCAACCGCACCGCCACCAATGTCCGCACGGCTTTTTCCAAAAATGGCGGCAATCTGGGCGCGAGCGGCGCAGTGAGCCACGGTTTCGACCGGATGGGCCTCATCACCTATCCCGCGCAGGCTGGCGACCCTGACAAGATTTTTGAAGCCGCCCTTGAGGCTGGCGCGGAAGACGTCGTGTCCAACGAAGACGAGCATGAAGTCTGGACGGCCATGGACTCGCTCCACGAAGTCGCCAAGGCGCTGGAAGGCGTGCTCGGCGAGGCCGAAAGCGCGAAGCTGGCATGGCGGCCGCAGACCACTGTCGAAGTGGACGAGGCGAATGCCGCAACGCTCCTCAAGCTCGTCGATGCGCTGGACGATGATGATGATGTGCAGACCGTCTGGGGCAATTACGAAGTGCCCGATGCCGTGATGGAGAAGCTGGGTTAAAACAGAGGGTGACATCCGTTCGTCCCTGGCGAAGTCGAGGGACGCTGGCCTGACACAAACGTGTCTCGACTTCGCTCGACACGAACGGATGTTCTCATGATAATTTTGGGTCTTGACCCCGGCCTTGGCACTACGGGCTGGGGCGTCATCGCAGCGGATGGCAACCGGCTGTCCCATATCGCCAATGGCCAGATCAAGACCGACAGCAAGATGCCGCTTGCCCGCCGCCTGCTGGCGCTGGACCTTGCCCTTTCGGACCTTTTGCTGGAGCATCGCCCGGACAGCGCCGCCGTGGAGGAGGTGTTCGTCAATGAGAACCCGCAATCGACGCTCAAGCTTGGACAGGCCCGTGGGGTTGTGCTGCTCGGCGCGTCGCGGTCTGGTCTGGATGTGGGCGAATATGCGGCGCGGCTTGTCAAGAAATCGGTCGTCGGCGTGGGCAATGCCGGCAAGGAGCAGGTGCACGCCATGGTCGCCCGGCTGCTGCCCGGCGCAAGAATAGCGGGCGCGGATGCGGCCGATGCTCTTGCGGTCGCGATCACCCATGCGCATCATGTAGCGAGCGCGCGGAGGATGGGGGGACGATGATCGCAAAACTCAAGGGTTTGCTGGACAGTACGGGGATCGATCATGCCGTGATCGATGTTCAGGGCGTGGGCTATCTGGTCGGCGCCTCCTCGCGCACTTTGGCGGCGCTGGGGCCCGTAGGGGAAGCCTGCACCGTCTATACCGAGATGCTGGTCAGCCAGGATTCCATTCGGCTGATGGGCTTTGCGAGCGCGGAGGAGCGGGACTGGTTCCGCCTCTTGACCGGCGTTCAGGGCGTCGGCGGACGGCTGGCCCTCGCGATCCTTTCCGCGCTGGAGCCGGGCGAGTTGCACCGCTCCGTCGCAACCGGCGACAAGGCGATGGTCGGCCGCGCCAATGGCGTCGGACCAAAGCTTGCCGCGCGGATCGTCAATGAACTCAAGGACAAGATCGGCGCTGCGGTGATCGGACCGGGCATGGCGGCAGGCTCGACCGCTGCGCCTGCGAGCAGCCATGCCGCCGATGCCGTTTCGGCGCTTCAGAACCTCGGCTTCCGTCCGGCTGAAGCAAGTGCCGCGGTGGCGGCGGCTGAGGAAGAATTGGGAAGGGATGCGACATTGGATGCGCTGGTCAGGTTGGCGCTGAAGAAGGCGGCGAAATAGCATCATATTGACAATTTCGCGCAGATTTCTATAAATATCCTATGGTTCAGCTCAATGTATCCGTGCCCCCAATCCTCAAGGACTGGGTTGACTCCCGCGTCGCCGAAGGGCGTTACAGCAGCGCCAGCGATTATGTTCGCGATTTGCTGCGCCGCGACCAGGATGCGGCGATGAGCGAAACAGAGTGGCTACGCGACATGATCGCTGAGGGCTTGGCGTCCGGGGTGCTGACGGACGATCCCAAGACAATTATTGAAGATATCATCGCCGAACGTCGCGCGCGACGTGGCTGAAATCAGCTTTACAGTTACCGCCAAAGCCGACCTGGCCGCGATCGACGAATATGGGGCCGAACAATTTGGCGATGACGTATCGGATGAATATTCGCGGGGGTTCGTCCAGGCGTTTGACTTACTACGCGATCATCCGCTTGCCGGCGCAGCACATCCGGAACTAGGCAAGAATATTCGCTGCCTGGTGCATCGCCGCCACCGTATATTCTATCGGGCTGACAACAATGTGGTGCTGGTCATCAGGATCATCCACCATGCCCGCGATGCAAAGCGGGAGCTCAGAAGGGCGAGGAAATGAAGCGCCAGCCGTGGGGAAATAATCCGTTCAGCCCGGCGGCGAAAGCGGCTAGGAACGGGTAATGACCGACGCCAACCGCCTTATCACCCCCGCCCGCCGCGCCGAAGATGCGGACGCAGCATTGCGGCCCAAGACGCTTGGCGAATTTGTGGGGCAGAAGGCGGCGCGGGAAAATTTGCGGATTTTCATTGAGGCCGCGAAAAGCCGGGGCGAGGCGCTGGATCATGTGCTGTTCTTTGGCCCACCCGGCCTTGGGAAAACCACGCTGGCGCAGATCGTGGCGAGGGAAATGGGCGTGGGCTTTCGCGCCACGTCGGGGCCTGTGATCGCCAAGTCAGGCGACCTTGCCGCGCTGCTCACCAATCTGGATGAGGGCGATGTCCTGTTCGTCGATGAGATCCACCGGCTCAATCCCGCCGTCGAGGAAGTGCTTTACCCTGCCATGGAGGACCGGGCGCTGGACCTGATGATCGGCGAGGGGCCGTCCGCCCGCTCGGTGCGCATCGACCTGCCCCACTTCACGCTCGTCGGCGCGACGACTCGCCAGGGATTGTTGACGACGCCTTTGCGGGACCGTTTCGGCATCCCGGTACGGCTCAATTTCTACACGGTCGAAGAACTGGAAATGGTGGTCCGCCGCGCAGCCGGGCTGCTGGACCTCGCCATCGCAGAGGACGGAGCGCACGAAATCGCCCGCCGCGCCCGCGGCACGCCGCGCATTGCCGGACGGCTGCTGCGGCGGGTGCGGGATTTTGCCAATGTGGCGGGCGCGGCCATTGTCGATGCGCAAACCGCAGACGCAGCGCTCAACCGGCTGGAGGTCGACAATCTGGGCCTGGACGCGATGGACCGCCGCTATCTCCACATGATCGCCGACATCTATCGCGGCGGCCCGGTGGGCGTGGAGACGCTGGCGGCCGGGCTGTCGGAGCCGCGCGACACGATCGAAGAGGTGATCGAGCCCTATCTGATCCAGCTTGGCCTTATTGCCAGGACGGCGCGGGGACGATGCCTTAATGGCCGGGGATGGAAACATCTGGGACTGGTCCCGCCCGCCGATCTGGATCAGGGCGGGTTGTTCGATTGATGGAAAGCAACTTGGGCTAGAGCATCGTGCGCAAAAGTGGGAACCGGTTTTGCGCGAAAAACGATGCGACAACAAAGAATTAGAGCGCCCGCCCGCGTCAGATTAAACGCAGCGCGCTCTAAGCCTTTCAAAGGCCCTTTCCATCTTCAAGAAAAGGCGTGGCCTTCGACAGGCTCCGGCCGAGCGGATTTTGGTGTGCAGGCCGCGCTTCTATCCTAATTCTTTCGGCTGAATGCCTCTTTCCTGCAAGACCGGCTGTTCGATTAACGCGCCGGAACGAACAATAATGCTTTGCGACGAGTCCCCCGCCCGCTAGTGAATGCGCATGCATGCACCCGTTCCTTTGAAGCCAGCAACCGGCCGGTTCCGGGACGGCATGCATGAGTTTCCAGTGCGCGTATATTTCGAGGATACCGACCTTTCCGGCCTTATCTACCATGCCAATTATCTGCGCTATATGGAGCGGGCGCGGTCGGACATGCTGCGTCTGGCGGGCATCGACCAGCGCGGCAGCCATGACCGGGGGGATGGCTTTTATGCCGTCACCGGCCTTACCATCAGCTACAAGCGCCCTGCCCGGCTGGACGATGAACTGATAATCGTCAGCAAGGTCATGGAAATCCGCCCCGCGAGCTGCCGCATTCATCAGACAGTCATGTGCGATGGCCAGATACTGACCGACGGTGAAGTGACCGTAGCCTATTTATCGCCCGGCGGCCGGCCGCAGCGGCAACCAAAAGCCTGGATCGACATTTTTACACGTCTTCAGAAAGGGGAAGATATCAGCTTATGAGTGCATCGCTTCCGTCAATATCCCTGATGACCGAGGCCGCGACGATATCGCCGCTCGCCTTGTTCATGCAGGCCGACGTGGTGGTGAAGCTGGTCATGCTGGGTCTGCTGTTCGCCAGCATCTGGACCTGGGCGATCATCCTGAGCTTTGCCGCCAAGCTGTCGAAGACGAAAAAGGCGTCGGACAAGTTCGAGCAGGATTTCTGGCGGACCGACGATATCGACCGTTTCTACGACCTGCATGACCGGTCGCATCTTCCAAGCGCGAAGGTATTTGCCGCAGGCGTCAAGGAATGGCGGCGGTCGACCAAGGGTCCGGCCGTCGACCGGGAGGGAACGCGTGACCGCCTGTCAACGGCAATGAGCGCGGCGGTGGCGTTCGAAGTGGATCACCTCTCCGACCGGCTGAACGTCCTTGCGACCGTAGGCAGCGTCGCGCCCTTTGTCGGCCTGTTCGGCACCGTCTGGGGCATCATGCGCAGCTTCACCTCGATCGCAGCGGAGAATAACAGCAGCCTTGCCGTCGTCGCCCCCGGCATCGCCGAGGCGCTGTTCGCCACGGCCATCGGCCTTTTCGCAGCGATTCCGGCGGTGGTGGCCTATAACCGCTTCAGCCATGGCATCAATCGCCTGGAAGCGCGGCTCAACCGCTTTGCCGATGGGTTCTACACGACGCTGAGCCGTGAACTGGAGGCGAGCCGGTGACAGTCCTTCCCTATCATTCCATTCGGGCTGAGCTTGTCGAAGCCCAATCCTTTTCTTCGCAGAAAAAAAGGCCCTTCGACAGGCGCAGGGCAAACGGATCGGAAGGTCGTCTCTAATGGTGATGGGCGGGCTTCCCTCCGGCCGTCATGGCCGCCGCCGCACGCCCATGGCGGACATCAATGTGACGCCATTGGTGGACGTCATGCTGGTGCTGCTCATCATCTTCATGGTGACGGCGCCGCTGCTGGTGACCGGCGTTCCGGTGAACCTGCCGGAGAACCGGGCCAAGGCGCTGGAGCAGAGCCAGGAGCCGGTCCAGGTGTCTCTCGATGCCGACGGGCGCGTCTATGTGAATGACGTCGAAACGCCCATGTCCGACCTTCCGCAGGTGCTGGAGCAGATCAAGCAGGAGAAAGGCAATGGCGGCGAGGCCCCGCAGGTCTACCTGCGCGCGGACCGGGTGCTGGATTATGGCCAGGTGATGCTGGTGATGGGCGAGCTCAACCGGGCGGGCCTTAACCGCGTCGCGCTTGTCAGCACTGATTCATCAGGCCAGAGCTAGAAAAAGCAGACGATGGAGCGCGCTGAGAAAATCGGCCTTGGCATCGCAACCGCGGGACATGTGCTCCTGTTCGGTGTGCTGTCGGTCGGCTTTCTTTCGACCCCCAATCCGCTGAAGCTTCGTACGCCGCCGATTGAGGTGACGCTGGTCGACAAGGTGGGCATGGAAATGGCCGCGCCGCAAATTTCCGAGGAGGAAATGCGCGCAAGTGAGGCCCCTGAACTGGGTCCGACCGAGGAGGCAGCGCCAGAGCCGAAGCCCTTGGCGGAACCCGAGCCCGTGCCTGCGCCTCCCAAAAAGGCGGAACCCGCCCCCGCGCCCAAGCCTGCGGAAAAGGTGAAGCCCAAACCCGCGCCTCCCAAAAAGTCGGAAGCCAAGCCCGAAGCGCCCAAGGCCAAGCCGAAGCCCGAAAAGCAGGCGCGGGGATCGCGCCTTGGCGATGATTTCCTGAAGGGTATTCAGACAGAAAGATCGACCGGCACCGCTGTCACGCCACCCGCGCAAAAGATGAGCAGCGCGCAGGTGGCGAGCCTCAACGCCGTGATCAGCAGCCAGATCTATCCTCATCTGCGCCTTCCTTCCGGCGCGGATGTGGAGAAACTGGTGGCGCTGCTGGACGTGAAGCTCGACCGTAACGGCGCTGTCGTCGGGACGCCGGAGGTCATCGATATCCAGGGCGAAACCGAAAACAACAGGCCGCAAGTTGCGCTCTACAAGGAACGGGCCGTGCAGGCGGTTCTGCAAGCCTCCCCATTCCGCAACCTGCCCGTTGAATATTACAACGAATGGCGTTGGCTCAGTCCACTTCGAGTTTATGCGAGGAAAGCACAATGATGATGAAGAAGCTGGCTGGTTCGCTTTTGGCAGGCGCGGTGTTGTTCACCGTCACATCCGCAAATGCGCAACTTTCTGTCGATGTGACAGGAGAGATCGATAGCGATCTCCGCATAGCCGTCCCGGCCATGCCCACTGACCAGAATGTCGAAACGCCCGCGGGGGCGACCACGGTGCTGGGGCGGCAGGTTGCGGAAGTCATTGCGTCCGACCTGCGCGGCAGCGGCCTGTTCCGGCCGATGGGCCCCGCGGGGGTCAAGCAGATCACCTTTCCCGAGGTCACTGCGCCGGACTTCCCGACCTGGACAAGCACCAATGCGGAAGCGCTGGTTCAGGGCTTTGTCCGCGCCAATCCCAATGGCGAGTTGACGGTCGGCTGCTATCTTTACGACGTGGCGCTGAAGCAGGAGCTGACCCGCGCCGGCTATGTCATCGCTCCACGCGAATGGCGGCGGGCGGCGCATAAGTGCGCGGATGCTATCTATGCGCGCCTGTCCGGGGAATCGCCCTTCTTCGACAGCCGCATTGCCTATATCGCTGAAAGCGGCCCCAAGGAGAACCGGACCAAGCGCCTTGCCATCATGGACAGCGACGGGGCCAATCACCGCTTCATCACCAACGGCCAGAGCATCGCGCTCACCCCGCGCTTTTCTCCCGATTATGGATCGATCGTCTATGTGAGCTATATCGGGAAACGGGTGCGCATCTATGTCTATAATATCGGCACCGGCAAGCAGCGGCTGGTAACCGAAAGCAGCAACCCGACCTTTGCACCGCGCTGGTCGCCCGACGGCAAGACCATTCTTTATTCCATGGCGGTGGCCGGAAATACCGATATCTACAAAGTTCCCGCCACCGGCGGCACGCCACAGCGCCTGACCAACACGCCCGGCATCGATGTGGGGGGCAGCTTTTCGCCTGACGGCAGCAAGATTGTGTTCGAAAGCGACCGTTCGGGATCGCAGCAAGTCTATGTGATGGACGCCAGCGGTTCAAACCAGCACCGCATCAGCTTTGGCGGGGGCCGCTACGCGACGCCAGAATGGAGCCCGCGCGGCGACCTGATCGCCTTCACCAAGATTGCGGGCAATTTCCGCATCGGCGTCATGTCGCCATCAGGCGGCGGGGAGCGGCTGCTGACCAATAGCTGGCAGGACGAGGCGCCCACCTGGTCACCCAATGGCCGCGTCATCCAGTTTTTCCGGACCAGCCAGGGACGGTCGGGCAAGTCCGAAATCTGGCAGGTGGACCTGACCGGCGTCAATGAACGCAAGCTGCCGACGCCGATCGACGGATCCGATCCGGCCTGGGGCCCGCTGCTGCCATGAGCGGCGGGAACCGATTCATCTTGACTGCGTAACAAATTGCATTGACCATCACCCCAATTTCCGGGGGGCGTTGTTCTTTTTTTAGTTCGAAGGGAGAAAATGATGACGAGAATAACCCGCCACATGTTGATTGCCACGTCCATCCTGGCGCTGGCAGCCTGCGCCAAGAAGGCGCCGCCCGAGCTTCCCCCTGCCCCGGCCCAGTCCGAGCAGGCCCCCTATACCCCGCCGGCCTCCGGTCCGGTCAAGGGCAGCCAGGAAGACTTCATGGCCAGCGTGTCGTCGGACCGGGTCTTCTTCGACACCGACAAATATGACATCGACGCCCAGGATCAGGCGACCTTGCAGAGCCAGGCGCAGTGGCTGCAGGCCAATGCCAATGTCCGCGTCACCATCGAGGGGCATGCCGACGAACGCGGCACCCGCGACTACAACCTGGCGCTCGGTGAGCGCCGCGCCAATGCGGCCAAAAATTATCTGGTGTCGCTCGGCATCCCCGAAGCGCGGATCAGCACCATCAGCTATGGCAAGGAACGGCCGGCCGCCACTGGATCGGACGAAAGCGCCTGGGCCCAGAACCGCCGCGCGGTGACCGTGACGGTGCAATAAATTCAGCCGTTGGCAAAAGGCCCGCCGGTCCAGGGATCGGCGGGCTTTTTTGTTACTGCGGACAGGAGACGCACTATCCGATCTTATTGCCGTCGTCCCTGCACAGGGGCGACGGTTATATTTGCTTCAATGTACGAGAAACCGACCCTGTGTTTTCCTCTCCAATGGGAGAGGATATGGAGGCTTGGCTGCTTTGCAACCTAGCCGGAGTTGGTGAGGGATTGTGCCCTACCAGTAGCGTGGAACCCCTCACCCAACTTCGCCTAAGACCGGCTGCGCCTGTCTAGAGCGCTGCGTTTAATCTGACGCGGGCGCGCGCTCTAATTCTTTGTTGTCGCATCGTTTTTCGCGCAAAACCGGTTCCCACTTTTGCGCACGATGCTCTAAGTCTCCGTATCCCTCTCCCACTGGAGAGGGGCTTTCGCTCTGACCAAAATTGTGCCTCAGCTCCGCCGCTTGCCCGTCATCGCCATCGCTCCAAAGGCGCCGGCCTGGATCGTGCCGGTCAGCGTATCGCCCTCGACCACGGCTTCGGCATCCAGGGTCATGGGCATGGGAACCACCATCTCCATCTTCCAGCGCAGCTTGTTGCCGTCGACCTTGCCTTCCTTGACGTCGAGCGAGCCCAGCGGCCCGGCATTGGTGCCATGGAAGCTGTCGCCATTGCTGATCACCGTGAAAACGGACGGCTGATCGCCCATGGGCGTCTTGGTGATACAGTCATAGGCGCCGTCTACTGTTGCCATCATTGGTCTCCTGCTGGCGAAGTTGCGGGTTGAGGTGCTGCGGGGGCCTCAACCACGGTGATGGGCATGCCGAGCTTTTCGAGCTGGCCCATGACCTTGGTCTTGTCCCCCACGACCACCCAGGTGAATTTATCGGGATCAATTGCGGCGCGGGCGGCGCTGTCAAGGTCCTTGGCGGTCATGGCGCGATATTTGCCGGCGAGCCCTTCGACATAATCGAACTGCCGGTCATAAAGCCGGTCGCGCTGCATCTGTCCGATCACATCCGCAGAGGTTTCATAGCTGCCGGGAAGCTCCCGGACGCTGCCGTTGACGGTGCGGGCGAGCTCGGCCGGGGTGACGCCCTTGGGACCCAGGAACTCCTTCATGTCCGTCTTCAACGCGGCGATGGCGGGGCCGGTCTGGTCCGCCTGCACCGGCGCGCTCAGGATATAGGGAACATTGTGCTGCACCCGGTTGATGCTGCCGCGAACGCCATAGGACCAGCCCTTGGTCTCGCGCAGGTCCATGTTCATCCGGGAAAGGAAATTGCCGCCGAGCACGTCATTTGCGGCGAGCAGCGTCACCAGCTCGTCCGTTCCCTTGGCGTCCAGCACCTTGCCGGCGAGGATCACCGACTGCGGCGATTGCGGGCGGTTGACGAGGATGATGCGCTGCTGGTCCGCAGGCGTTGGCAGATTGAAATTCTTGGTACCCTTCATGTCGCGCGTCATCCGCCAGAGGCCGAAATATTTCTCCAGCAGCGGCTTCAATTCGGCGAGGGTGGTATCGCCGACGGCAAAGATCTCCGCATTGTCGGCGCGGATCCATTTATTGTGAAATCCGGCAAGGTCGTTGCGGGTCAGCTTTTCCACCGCCGCCGGATCGCCTGTCCCGGTAAAGGGGACGCCATAGGGATGGTCCTTGCCGAACAGCAGCGGCGGCAGGGTGCGGAGCGCAATGCTCATCGGCTGCGTATTTTCGCTGGCGATCCTGGCAAGCTGGGTCGCGCGCATGCGCTCCAGCTCGCGCGGTTCAAAGGCCGGATTCTTGATGATGTCGGCCATCAGGTCGAGCGAGGGCGCAAGGTTCGGCGTCAGCGCGTACATGGAAACGCTGGTGCGGTCCATCGTCGCGCCAACGCTTATGCTGGCGCCCAGCCTTTCCTGCTCTTCGGCAATCTGGATGCTGTTGCGGCTGGTGGTGCCTTCCTTCAGCAGCGACAGCATCAGCGATTGCGTGCCAAGCTTGTCCCGGGGGTCGGCGGCATTGCCCGCATCGAAGACCACGGAAAGCTGGAGCGCCGGGATCGTGTCGCGGCGGGCAAAATGCACCCTTACGCCATTGGACAGCGTCGTGCTTTCCACCGCCGGGAAATCGACATTGGGAGTGGGTCCCACCTCCGGCAATTTGCTGCGGTCCACCGCTGCCAGCGGTTCCTTCACATCGGCAGAACCGGCGCTGTCGTCGCCGGGGGCCTTGTAGAAGGCCGGGGCAGAGAGCACGCCGGTGCGGCTGCCCTTCGAAGCCGCCGCCTCCTCATAAGCGCCCCGCTCCCCCGGCACCACACGCAGGGCATAGACCGGACGGCGCAGCCATTTCTGCATGGCGGCGGTCACCCTTTCAGGGGTCACCGTGGCGAGCGCGGCGAGGCGCTTCTTGTAGAATTCAGGGTCGTCGGAATAAAGCTCCCCTTCCGCCAGCGCCACTGCCTTGCCGGAAAAGCCGCCCACCTGCTCAAGGCCCGCAATGCGCCCGGACACCGTCTGCGTCGCGACGCGCTGCACCTCGTCCGCCGTCGGACCCTTGGCAATGAAGTCGGCAATGATCGCGTCCAGCCGTTTCGACACGGTTTCGACGCTGACGCCCGGCTTCACATCGGCGGTGATTTCCACCATCCCGAGCTGCGCAAATTCCTGAAGGTCCGCAGTCACGCGAACGGCGATCTGCTCATCGCGGACAAGGATATTGTCGAGCCGCGAACTTGCGAGGCCGCCCAGAACGCTCATCCCCACCTCGAGGGGGAGGGAATCAGGATCGTTGAGGCCGGGAACGATCCAGTTGCGATAAAGGCGGGCGGTTGCCACCCGATCCTTCATTTCCTCAGTCTTGGGGGCGGACAGGGTGGGGACCGGAGCAGCCACGGGCTGCACCGCCTTGCCCTTGGGGATATCGCCGAAATATTTCTCGACCAGCGGCTTTGCCTGCTTGTCGTCGATATCGCCCGCGAGCACCAGCACGGCATTGTTCGGCCCATAATGGTCGATGAACCACTGCTTCACATCGCCAAGACTCGCCTTGTCGAGATCGGCCATGGAACCGATCGTGCTGTGGCCATAAGGATGATCGGCCGGGAAAAGCGCGGCGAGTTGCGCATATTCGACCAGGCCATAAGGCTGATTATCGCCTTGGCGTTTCTCATTCTGGACCACGCCGCGCTGATTATCGAGCTTTTCCTGCGTCACCGCGCCCAGCAAATGGCCCATGCGGTCGCTTTCAAGGAACAGCGCCACGTCCAGCGCGGATGTCGGGACCGTTTCGAAATAATTGGTGCGGTCGAACCAGGTGGTGCCGTTGAAGTCGGTCGCGCCCACTTGCTGCAGCGGTTCGAAAAAGTCTCCCGGTGCGTTCTCCGACCCGTTGAACATCAAATGTTCGAACAGGTGCGCAAAGCCGGTCTTGCCCTCCGGCTCGTTCTTCGAGCCGACATTGTACCAGACGGAAACGGCGACGATAGGGGCCTTCCGATCCTCATGCACGATCACCCGCAGGCCATTGGATAAGGTGAATTCCTTATAGGGTATGTCGACCTGCGAAATTAGTTTCGCCACCGGTGCAGGCTCTTGCGCGGCGGCGACGGATGCCGACATTGCAAGAACTGAGGCGGCGAGTGCGAGGGTCAGAGGGCGAAGCATGTCAAATCCTTATATTGATCGAAACCATTGGTCCGGCAGGGATTTAGATGAGGACAATAGCGGCGGTCAGCCCCTGCGCAACCGCTATGTCAGCGGCATGATCCAGTTGCAGAACATTTTTCGCCCCCACTCTTGTGTTGCATAAATACAACATTATCTGGATGCGGAAAGGAACAGGGCTGTTATGAACCTCGAAAAATTCACCGACCGCGCCAAAGGCTTTCTCCAATCGGCACAGACCGTTGCGATCCGCCTCAACCATCAGCGCATTTCCCCTGAACATCTGCTGAAGGCCTTGCTTGAGGACGATCAGGGCATGGCATCCGGCCTCATCCGCGCGAGCGGCGGCGATGCCGTTGCGGCCATGCGGGAGACCGATGCAGCGCTCGCCAAGGTCCCGGCGGTCTCGGGCAGCGGCGCGCAGCAAACACCCGGCCTCGACAATGACAGCGTCCGCCTGCTCGATCAGGTCGAGCAGATCGCGCAAAAAGCCGGCGACAGCTATGTGACGGTCGAGCGGCTGCTGCTCGCGCTCACCCTCGCCACCACCACGGCGGCGGGCAAGGCGCTTGCCAGTGCGGGCGTCAAGGCCGAAGCGCTCAATGCCGCGATCAATGAGTTGCGCGGCGGCCGAACGGCGGACACCGCCAGCGCCGAAGATCGCTATGATGCGCTCAAGAAATTCGCGCGCGATCTCACCGCTACCGCGCGCGAGGGCAAGCTCGACCCGGTCATCGGCCGCGACGAGGAAATCCGCCGCACCATCCAGATCCTCGCCCGCCGCACCAAGAACAATCCCGTCCTGATCGGCGAACCCGGCGTCGGCAAGACCGCCATTGCGGAGGGCCTTGCCCTGCGCATCGCCAATGGCGACGTTCCAGATTCCCTCAAGGACCGCGCGCTGATGGCGCTCGACATGGGCAGCCTGATCGCGGGCGCCAAATATCGCGGCGAGTTCGAGGAGCGCCTTAAGGGCGTACTTGACGAGGTGAAGGCGGGCGAAGGCGATATCATCCTCTTCATCGACGAGATGCACACCCTGATCGGCGCGGGGAAGAGCGAGGGCGCGATGGACGCGTCCAATCTGCTCAAGCCCGCTTTGGCACGCGGCGAGTTGCACTGCATCGGCGCGACCACGCTCGACGAATATCGCAAATATGTGGAGAAGGACCCGGCCCTTCAGCGGCGCTTCCAGCCTGTCTTCGTGGGCGAACCGACGGTCGAGGACACCGTCTCCATCCTGCGGGGCCTGAAGGAGAAGTATGAACTTCACCATGGCGTGCGGATCACCGACGGCGCGATCGTTTCCGCCGCAACGCTGTCCCACCGTTACATCACTGACCGTTTCCTGCCCGACAAGGCCATCGACCTGATGGACGAGGCAGCCAGCCGCCTGCGCATGGAGGTGGAGAGCAAGCCCGAGGAGATCGAGACGCTCGACCGGCGGATCATCCAGTTGAAGATCGAGCGGGAGGCGCTCAAGAAGGAAACCGACCGCGCTTCAAAGGACCGGCTGGAGGCGCTGGAGGAGGACCTCGCCAATCTGGAGCAGCAATCATCCGGGCTGACGCAGCGCTGGCAGGCGGAAAAGGATAAGATCGCGGGCGAAGCCAAGCTCAAGGAACAGCTTGACGCTGCCCGCATCGAACTGGAGCAGGCGCAGCGCACCGGTGACCTCGCCCGCGCGGGCGAACTCAGCTACGGCACCATTCCGCAGCTCGAGCGCCAGCTTGCCGAGGCGCAGGGCGCCGCGCAGGGCGCGATGCTGCGCGAGGAAGTGACGAGCGAGGATATCGCCTCCGTCGTTTCCCGCTGGACCGGCATCCCCGTCGACAAGATGATGGAAGGCGAGCGCGAAAAGCTGCTCAACATGGAGGATGAGCTTGGCAAGCGCGTGATCGGGCAGGAGGATGCCGTGCGCGCCGTCTCCACCGCCGTCCGCCGCAGCCGCGCGGGGTTGCAGGACCCCAATCGGCCGCTCGGCTCTTTCCTGTTCCTTGGCCCCACCGGCGTCGGCAAGACCGAGCTGACCAAGGCGCTCGCCGAATTCCTGTTCGACGACAGCAACGCCATGGTCCGTATCGACATGAGCGAATTCATGGAAAAGCACTCGGTTGCCCGCCTGATCGGCGCGCCGCCGGGCTATGTCGGCTATGAGGAAGGCGGGGTTTTGACCGAAGCCGTGCGGCGGCGGCCCTATCAGGTCGTCCTGTTCGACGAGGTCGAAAAGGCGCATGGCGACGTGTTCAACGTGCTCCTTCAGGTGCTCGACGACGGCCGCCTGACCGATGGGCAGGGCCGCACGGTGGATTTCAGCAACACGCTGATCATCCTGACATCCAACCTTGGCAGCCAATTTCTTTCGAACCTGAGCGATGGGCAGAAGGTGGAGGATGTCGAGCCGCAAGTGATGGAAATCGTCCGCGCCCATTTCAGGCCGGAATTCCTCAATCGCCTCGACGAGATCATCCTGTTCCATCGCCTAGGCGCCGAACATATGGGGCCGATCGTCGACATCCAGGTCGGCCGCGTGCAGAAGCTGCTCAAGGACCGCAAGGTGAAGCTCGACCTGACCGAAGCGGCTCGCAACTGGCTCGGCCGCGTCGGATATGACCCGGTCTATGGCGCAAGGCCGCTCAAGCGCGCGGTGCAGAAATATCTGCAAGACCCGCTAGCCGACCTCATCCTGCGCGGCGAAGTGCCGGACGGCACGACCGTTACGGTGGAGGAAGGCGACGGGGCGCTGGTGCTGGGGGTGGGGTGAGGTAAAAATGAGGGCGGACCGTTTTATGGGTCCGCCCTTTGCCAATGGGTCAAATCAGAACTTGACGTTTACCCCAGCGTAAATGAACCGGCCAATAGTATCATATTCTTGAGCTGTTTCTCCGCCTATTAGGCCAGCAGATGTGAGCCCGTTGGGCAGGAATGGCGGTTTCCGGTCAAACAAATTGTCGACGCCGATGTAAAAGACCTTTTGGTTTTCCTGGTCCAGAGTATAGCGGAACTGGACATCATGATAAAAGACATCGCCGACATTATTAAATTCGTCGGGAGGTGCGGTAGAAGGGTCCTTTGTGTCCTTGATTTTCCCGAAATAACGGACGGTCCAGTTCAAAAGGAAGGGCCCCGTTTCATAGATTGTATCCAGCGTAAAGCGGTTTTTGAACCCTGACCCAAGACGTTCGCCATTCACGTCTTGCAACTGGCCAAGTTCATTGATGGCTTCAGCCCCGGTGAAGGGAATACGCTTATGCTTCAACAAGCGGGTGTAATTCAGTTGGAAGTTCAGATCTCCCGCTGAGCCCAGTTCCTGCTTATAGTTAGCCACCACGTCGATGCCGCTGGTAAGGAATCCACCAGTATTGATATTGATCGCATCAATGCGGGTCAATTTGCCATTGGCAAGGCGGGTCACGAGACCTCCGCAAGCGGCGGAATTGGGGTCAACCAGACATGCCTTAACCGTGTCTTCGCGTGGTTGAGTATTGACGGCATCGGTGATCTTGATGCGATACCAGTCGACGGTCATGGTAAAATTGCGAAGGAACTGGGGCGTAAGTACTACACCAGCGGTCCAGGTCTTGGCGGTTTCCTCCTTAAGATTAGGATTGCCCCCGTCAAATCCGTTTATGCTTTGAATTTCCGCCGGGGCATAGGTGAAGGTGCCGCCACCGGCAACTGCCGCAGCAATTCCAGGAATAGCCCGGCAGGCGTCGTCAAATTCATTGTTCCGGGTGGCTGTCACACCGTTGCAGGGGTCGAGGGTAGTAGTTCCTGGGAAAGTTTCCTGCTGCGATGAGAATAGTTCGCTAATGTTCGGCGCACGGTTGGCTTCTGCATACATGGCACGGAATCTTACGTCGCGCGTTGGCGCCCATTCTGCCCCCGCTTTCCATGAGAAGACGCCGCCGACCGTGGAATAATCGTCATAACGTGCAGCACCTTCTACATGGAGATCTTGGGCCAGCGGAACTTCGGACAGAATGGGGACATAGAGCTCGCCAAACACATCCTTCACGTCAAACTTACCTTTGGTGTCCGGCGTGAAATTACCCAGAGTGTTGCCGACATTCGTGTCGGCGTCCCAGTCGTCCGAGCTTTTCTCATGACGGTATTCGGCGCCGAATGCCACCTTCACGTCCCCGGCCGGCAGTTTGAAAAGGCTGCCGCTTACACTTGCCGTAGCGACATGTTGTTCAATCGTGCTCAATAACGACGTGACCACAGTCCCGCCCCTGCGGATATAATCAATCGCCCCTTGGGAGGCTGTATTTGCGCCAAAAATATTGAGCGGCTGACACCCCTCAGCTCGGGCCGAGGCGCTTCGGCAGACAATCTGTCCTCCCAGATTGACCGCATCCAGGGCATTGGAGAAGCGATCGGTAGGGACGGCTTCTGAAGACGTGAAATCCCGCGTTCTTCCGTATACATATGAGACGTCCCAAGACCAATTCTGAGCAAATTGGCCTTTGACCCCCGCCGCTATCCGGTAAATTTTTCGGTTGTTGCGATTGCTTCGGTCGAAAATGTCCGAAAGGCGGCGCCGAAAAGCGATGAAACTGACATCATTATCGGCGATGCCATCGGAGTTGCGCGCCGTAATTTCCGCAAGTATCGGAGCCGGCATGAATGCATTATCGATGGCCAATCCTCCGGCGACATCGATAGATCCCGCGCCGTCCACATCAGGATCACCGCCCGCTGCCGGATAGGGCTCCAGCTTGGAAGCAGATTTGGTCTGACCGTACATTCCTTCGGCATAAAAGGTGATGTCGTCCGCGATGTCGAACTTCAGCCCTGCATTGAAGAGATAACGCTTAATCGGCACCGTAAGGCGCCTAAAGCTGTTGCGATTGAACCCGTCTACATTCTGGATGAAGCCCTGCTTCAGATTTCCGGCTTGGTCGAAAGTATAGTCATTTCCGTAGATCGCACCCAGTGTGTCATCAAGTTCCGTGATATCGAATATTGATCCATTGAGGTTGAAGGAACCCTGAGGAGCAAAGGAGCTGCGTCCAAAAAAATCCGTGGCGGAACGGCTGCGTTTGGCTGAAAGCAACCCGTCATCCTGGTCATAAACGGCGTTCACCCAGACATTACCCCGGTCGTCAGCAAAGTTGGTCCCGAAAGTGCCGCTCACTCTGTATTTTGCACTGTCCCCGCGACTGCTGATGCCTGACTGGGCTCTCAATTCCAGACCTTCAAAACGGTCTTTGAGAATGAAGTTCACCACACCTGCCACTGCATCCGATCCGTACACCGCCGATGCGCCGCCAGTGATTACCTCCACTCTTTCAAGCAGATCGGTGGGGATCATGTTTATGTCGACGGCAGAGGTGCCTCCAAGTCCTGCAACGACGCGCCGACCATTCAGCAACACCAGCGTCCGGCTGGTACCCAAGCCGCGCAAATCCAAGAGATTAAGGCCATTTCCGGCTGTATTGAAATTGCTGTTGCCCTGACTGATCCCGGTGGAGAAAATTGGCTGGCGACGCAGAATTTCCGAGGCATTGGTTTGACCGGTTCGAGAAATTTCATCGCTGCTGACGACAGCGATAGGGGTGGCGGCCTGCAGTTCCGGGCGGGCGATGCGCGTGCCCGTGACGATGATGGCCTGACCTTCCGTCTCGACGGCGTCTTCCGCCGCCTCTTGCCCGTACGCGTTCGTGGAAAGCAGCGCCACGCCGAGGATCATGGGCGCAACGCCTGCGCGCAGATGCGCGAAATTCGATGTCTTGATCACGGTTCCAGTCCCTTATCTCTGGATAAGGCGAGATGTGGAGCACCCGCCCATATTCTGTCCCCAAGACGAACTGTTCCGGTTCTCTGCCGGATTAGACCTTGAAGAGCAGGGGCGATGTTGCGCAGTTGTTATACAACTGTAAAGTCGAACATGCTGGGGAGCTGTAGCTTTTCAGGGACCGTGTAGCGAATTTGCAACATTCCGCCTTAGGGAAATCGGTATGAAAATAACATGCCTTCCCACCCCCAAACGAAGCTGTCGCTTAGGGATTCAGGAAGGATTATGGGGAACGCTTAACATTACGGATTCGTTCCACTTTTTCAAAGGAAATGGAAATTTCATGGGATTCTCCACCTCCCGGGACAGCTTCATGCTGTTCCCCCGCCTCTTTGGAGAAAATTTTTCCAAAGGAAGGTATGCCCGTTCAGCGGCGTCCGGCGGACGAAGCCAGTCCCATGTCAAAATCGTACCCTATATTCTATTCTTGCAATTGCCGCCCGCGCCGATGGCGACGAGCGGCTGTCTCTGACAAGCCGCGCACCGCTGCTCATCAGTCCCTCAAGATACAAGAAATGACCGCGCTTCCACTGAAGGGGGAATTTTTCGGCAGCCCGCGGCCCAGGGCGGCGGAGCGCACGGCAAAGCACCTCCCGCCCGGCTGAGGGCGTGCGGAGCAGGAGGCGACAAGGTCCGCCTAGATCAAATATGGCGCGGGAACCGGCCCCGCGCGAGCCTTATGCCGTCCGGTCTTTGAGGGCCGCCTGAACGGAAATTTCTGCGGAGGCATAGGCCTCCTGCTTTTCCACGCTCCAATAGCGCAGGTCATCAAGGCGGATCTTTTCACCCGTGATTGCGCAGACCACATGGTCGCCAGGCGACAGCATCCGGAAATTATAGGCCATATAATGAAGCTTGGCCGGACGGTCGCGGTTCGACATCAACATCGACATATACCCTGTTTTTTCTCACTCAAGGCGGGGGACATCATGAGAAGAGATCCTGCTGCCGCCGCGCAGAGTCCTCATTCTTGCTTGCGCCCGGCCTTTTACCCGATGGCCTAGATGTAGCAGTTCCTGCCTGTTTCTCAAGGGTTGGGGAAATATCGGCGCCGACATCCGCATCGGCGAACTTCAAGGTGACATGCCCCGCCGCGCAGGCAGCGGCCGCCGTGGACACCAGTGTGTCGCCGTGCATGACCAGTGCATAGCCCTTCGATAATGGCCGCTTGGGGTCGAGCGACAGCGCCAGCCTCCACATCCGGTCAAATGCCGTTGCGGAGTCATCCAGCCTGCGCCGGAGCAGTTCCGGGCGCAGACGGACGGCGTCCAATCTCGCGCTTTCCCTCACGAGGCGCTGGCTGAGGAGCGCTGGCCGCAGCGCGCCCGATGCATCGGCGAGATCATGCCGGGCGTCGCTCAACCGGTGAGAGAGGCCACGGCGCAACCGTTCCGCGAGGTCGTCCGTGCGCTGACGCTGCGGCTGAAGCAAATCCTCCAGGCGCGGCATCAGCCGGACCTGAGCGGTCAGCCGTTCCCGGGCGCGTTCATGATAACGCCTGGCGCACCGGCCAGCCCGCAGGCCAAGTTCAGTCACCGCGGCCATCAGCTCCGCCCGGACGGGGACCGCGATCTCCGCCGCCGCCGTGGGGGTTGGCGCGCGGACATCGGCCGCATAATCGCAAAGCGTCGTATCCGTCTCATGCCCTACGGCGGAAATGACCGGAATGCGGCAATCGGCAACGGCGCGAATGACGGGCTCCTCATTGAAAGCCCACAGGTCCTCGATCGAACCGCCGCCGCGCGCGACGATCAGCAGGTCGGGGCGCGGAATGGCGTCCCCCGGACCGATCGCGTCAAAGCCCCTGATCGCGCGAGCGACCTGCAACGCCGCCCCTTCGCCCTGGACCAGCACCGGCCAAAGGATGACCCGCGTTGGACAGCGATCCTCCAGACGATGCAGAATATCGCGGATCACCGCCCCTGTCGGAGAGGTCACGACGCCGATCACCCGGGGCATATAGGGAAGCGGCTTCTTGCGGGCGGTTTCGAACAGCCCCTCGGCAGCGAGCTTCTGCTTCAGCCGCTCGAAAAGCTGCATCAGCGCCCCTTCGCCGGCCAGCTCCATCCGCTCTATGACGATCTGATATTTGGACCGGCCGGGATAAGTGGTGATTTTTCCCGTCACCACCACTTCAATGCCGTCCTCGGGCCGGAAAGCGAGCCGCTGGACTCCGGTCTTCCACATGACCCCGTCTATGACAGCATTCTCGTCCTTCAGGCACAGATAGACATGGCCCGACGCCGCCCGCTTGAAACCGGAAATCTCGCCGCGCAGTTTCACATGGCCGAAGCGATCCTCCACCGTCCGCTTGAGCAATGCGGAAATTTCGCTGATGCTGAGCGCGGGCGCGTTGTCCCCGGCGACATCCTCCGCTAACAGCCTGCCGGAAGGGTCGAACGGATCATATTGGGAAGGCGTATCGGGCATGAACATCCTGTTGTTGGGCAGCGGCGGCCGGGAACATGCGCTGGCATGGAAGCTGGCGCAATCGCCCAGGCTCGAAAAACTTTATGCCGCGCCCGGCAATCCCGGAATAGCCGAACATGCCGAACTGGTCGAGCTTGATGCCGCCGATCATGGCGCCGTAGCGGCTTTCTGTGCGGAAAAGGCCATAGGCTTGGTCGTGATCGGCCCGGAAGCGCCGCTGGTGGATGGCCTTGCCGACAGCCTGCGGGCGGCGGGGGTGCCGGTGTTCGGTCCCTCCCGACTGGCCGCGCAACTGGAAGGATCCAAGGGCTTCACCAAGGATCTGTGCCAGAGGGCAGGCATCCCGACGGCGGGTTACGTCCGCGCGCGCAGCGAGGCAGAGGCGCTCGCGGCGCTGGCCGATTTTTCATTGCCGGTGGTGATCAAGGCGGACGGCCTTGCGGCGGGCAAGGGCGTCGTCATCGCGATGAGCGAACAGGAGGCGCGGGACGCAGTCAGTAACATGTTCTCCGGCGGTTTCGGAGAGGCTGGCGCAGAAGTGGTGATCGAGGAATTTCTGACCGGCGAGGAGGCAAGCTTCTTTGCCCTGACCGACGGCAAGACAGTCCTGCCATTCGGATCGGCACAGGACCACAAACGGGTGGGCGACGGCGATACAGGCCCCAATACCGGGGGCATGGGTGCCTATAGCCCCGCCCCCGTGCTGACCCCGCGGCTGGAGCAGCAAGCCATGGAGCTGATCGTCCGGCCCACGGTGACAGCAATGGCGCAAGAGGGCATGCCCTATGTGGGCGTGCTCTATGCAGGGTTGATGCTGACGCCGCAGGGTCCCAAGCTCATTGAATATAATGCCCGTTTCGGGGACCCGGAGTGCCAGGTCCTGATGATGCGCCTTGATGAAGACCTGATGCCGCTGTTGCTGGCGACGGCAGAGGGACGGCTGGCCGAGCATGGTGCAGTGAAGCTTTCGCCGGACACGGCGCTGACCGTTGTCATGGCGGCCAAGGGCTACCCCGGAACTCCGGACAAGGGCGGCGCCATTGGCAGCGTTACCGAGGCCGAAAAATATGGAGCGAAGGTGTTCCATGCAGGAACCGCGCTGAAGGACGGCCAATTGGTGGCGGCAGGCGGCCGGGTGCTCAACGTGACGGGCAAGGGCGGCAATGTGACGCAGGCCCAGGCCGCCGCCTATGGCGCGGTGCGGGCGATCGACTTTCCGACGGGCTTCTGCCGCAGCGACATTGGCTGGCGGGAAGTGGCGCGGGAAGCAAAGGCATAGCGAAACTGAGGCGGAAGGAGAGGCAAGATGCAGGATTTTATCGCCACTTACGGGCTTTGGATCTTAATCATTCTGGCGCTGGTCGCGATCGTCGCCTTTCTGGTGCGCGGCAAAAGTCGGGACAAGAGCATCGCCGCTTCCCCCTCGCCGGTCGTGTCGCCGCGTGAGGTTCCGGTAGCGGAGCCGGTCCCTGCCCCTTCGCCGGCCGTCCAGCCAGCGGCCGTGACCGAGGCAGAAGCGCCTGCGCCCAGCACCCCTGTTGCGGCGGGAGAACCGGACAATCTGTTGAAGATCAAGGGCATCGGCCCCAAGGTGAATGGGATACTCAACGGGCTCGGCATCACCCGCTTCGAACAAATCGCCGCCTGGACCCCCGCCGACATCGCGAGAATCGACGGCCATCTAGGCAATTTCGCTGGCCGGGCGGTCCGCGACCAATGGGTCGACCAGGCGGGTTATCTGGCGCGGGGGGATATTGCAGGGTTTGAGGCGAAGTACGGGAAGCTTTGAAAAGGGGGTGGCGGTCTGCCCGCTCCATGAAGCAGAAAGCCGCCCCTACTAGAAGCGTTTACGCAGGAAAAAGCGCCGGTGGCCGACAGGGTGATCTTTGAGCGACCCGAACACTTCAAATCCCAGCTTTTCGTAAAAGCCCCGTGCTTGAAACTCGTAAGTATCAAGCCAAATACCGACGCAGCCGTTAGCGCGCGCAATTCTTTCTGCCTCTAGCATCAGAGCAGTTCCGAAATTTCGTCCTCGATATTCTTCGGCCACGGCCAGGAGTTCTACGAAAAGCCAGTCATAGACTGTCTTTCCCCAAAGACCGCCGACTTCATTCTCATTCTCATCGATTAACAGAATGGCTACCGGGCGGAGGCCCGGATCACCTGCTTTGCTGATGTTGTAGGCACGCAGAGGAGCCATAACCGCATCGCGATCAGCGTCAGATGGGGTTTCAGGAACGGTTATACGAAGTGCCACTCCACGCACATAATAGATCCCCGGCTGATAGTATAGCTGGCGAAACGACCTGCCGCCTTCCTGACGACCGCTGATTTTTTGGCCAGAGTCACGCCATGATGACCCGCAAGGTTGTTGACGGATCGCGGGCGATTTCGGCTGCCAGGGACGCAAGCGGCACGTCACACTCACTCCTTCTTCAGCGCAACGCCGGCATCGTTAGGAACAGCAACTGGTCCACCTTCCAATGTGACGAATTCAATGCCGGGAACTGGACAGCGGACGCATCATTAGTGAACATGGCAGCATGACAGAGACTATCGCCCGCCGGCACATCGCGCTGGCCGATACCGATCCTCTGATCTTACGCAGGGGCGACCTGCATGTCGAAGGTAGCCCGAAAATGCTGCATGATGTCATTTAGCGGGCTATGGGATAGCTCGATTACCACCTTTGGGAATTCGAGCTGGAAGGTAGACGGTACGGCATTCCAAATCCAGAATGGCCGGATGACAGCCTGTTTGCGGCCAAGAACGCCAAGCCCTTCTTGAGGCCATCTGCGAACCCCAGCATCCTGAACATCAGGAAGCCACCGATTGGCATTTCGACGGTTATGGGCAAGCGTTCGAGCCTGATGCCCCAGACCTGCTTGCCGCAAAGCGGAGAATAGGCAATATCGCCAAGCGCCGCGCCGCAGAGGCTGGAAGGGAAACGCCCTCCCCGTCCCGCGATTCTGCGTGAATATTTGATAAGGCCGTGTCTGCGGGATTTCGTCGTCCCTGCGCAGGCAGGGACCCCGCTGCCTTGGGGGCTCTTGCCCCGCGCGAACGTGTCTCGACTTCAGCGAAAGCTGAGGATCCCGAGCGCCTGCCTTGCAAGCAGTCGAGGGACTCGGGACGAACGGAATGCGATGTCTTTCCTAGCCGGACGCAAATGCCAAGTGCTCAGACGCACAAAACCCCCGCCGAGGCAGGGGTCTGTGAGTTTGGTTGCGGGAGCAGGATTTGAACCTGCGACCTTC